>JASFTJ010000113.1:0-7027 GCA_050053615.1 Anaerolineae bacterium
GGCCAGCGACACCTACGCCACCTTTGCCAGCCTCTACGAGAACACGCCCGACCTGGACATCGACGCCGAACTGGACAAGATGATCGCCGAACTGCAGGCTGTCTTTGATGAAGTAGAGTAACTGTACCTGTAGATGGTGGGTGGCAGCCGTGCCAAGCTGCCACCCATCTCAGTACAGCGCCCTCATCCAGGGGGCATCATAAGGAGGTACTATGGCTACCATAAGCCAAGCTGCCAAGAAGCCCGAAGCAGGCCATATGCAGCGCTACCACACCAAGTGGGGCTATATCTTTATCTCGCCCTGGATCATCGGCTTCCTGGCCTTCACCCTGATCCCCGTCGTGGCCACCGTGGCCTTTTCCTTCACCAACTATAGCCCGGTGACGCCCGAACTCACCGAGTTCGTCGGCGCAAAGAATTATACGCGGATGCCTGCCGACGCCAAGGTCGTCAAGTCGCTGTGGGTGACGGTGCGCTACGCTCTCCTGTCCATCCCCTTCACCCTCGCCTTTGGCCTGATACTGGCCTTGTTGGGCAATGCCAAGAACTTGCTGGCCAAGAACATCTTTCGCACCCTATTCTACATGCCGATGATGATCCCCATCGTCGCCGGGGCCGTAATCTGGAAAGGGGTGTTGAATACCCAGACTGGCTGGTACAACACGGCCCTGGAAGCCGTCGGAATTCCAGGACCCGACTGGATCAACAGCATCTTTTGGATCACTCCGGCCATGGTCCTCATCGGCATGTGGGGTGTGGGCAACCTGATGCTGACCCTCATGGCCGGCATGCAGGGAGTTCCCACCGAGCTGTACGAGGCGGCCGAGATCGACGGGGCCAATGCCTGGGTCAAGTTCCGGCACATCACCCTGCCCATGATCTCGCCCGTCATCTTTTACAACTTTACCTTGATGCTGATTGGCGCCTTTAAATTCTTCGATCTGGCCTATGTACTCAAGGATGGAACCGGTGCGCCGGCCGACCAGACCCTCTTTTACGTCCTCAACTTTTACAAGAATGCCTTTGAGTACAACTTGATGGGTTACGGCTCGGCCCTGGCTTTGGTGCTGTTCCTCATCGTCCTGGTTCTGACCATCTTTAACTTCTGGGGACAGAGCAAGTGGGTCTATTACGCTGGCGAAGGGAGGGGCTAAAATGGACATCAATCAACGCGAACTTCTAAACAAAATCCTGGTGACCGGTATCGCCCTATTCATACTCATCATCTTTATCGTCCCCCTGGGCTACATGTTCACCACCGGGCTCAAGAGCACCGACCAGATGAACGATCCCAATGCCTCGCCCTTCTGGCCCCAATCACCCAAGACCATCGAGTACGAAGGGGAGCAACTCGAAGTCTACCAGGTCCCCTTTGACGATGGTGTGCGGGAGCTGGCGGCTGTGAAAAAGACCCGCGCCAAGACCACCTTTATCGATCCCAACAACCCGGAAGCGGGCCTGATCGAGTGGGAAGGCAACTGGCGCAAAGATCTTGTGCCCGTCTACTATGCCAATCCCCGGTGGGAGAATTTCAAGACCGCCTGGGATGAATTGAACTTTCCCTTGCTCTTCCGCAACACCTTGATCATCGCCGTGCTCGGGACCATCGGCGCGGTGGGTTCCTCGATCCTGGTGGCCTATGGCTTCTCCCGCTTTGACTTTCGCGGCAAGAACGTACTGTTCATGATCCTGATCGCCACCATTATCCTGCCCATGCAGGCCACCCTGATCCCGACCTACATCGTCTTCCAGCGGATCGGCTGGGTCAACACCTTCCTGCCCCTGATCGTGCCCCACTTTTTTGCCAACGCCTACAACGTCTTTCTCCTGCGCCAGTACTTTTTGCAGATCCCGCGCGACCTCGACCAGGCAGCCATGATCGATGGGGCCGGCCCTTTCCGCATCCTGATCTCAGTGATCCTGCCCCAGGCCCTGCCGGCCGTCACCGCCGTCTCGCTCTTTCACTTCTTTTTCGCCTGGAACGACTTTTTCGGGCCGCTGATCTACCTGGTCTCCAAGCCCGAGCTGTGGCCGCTGTCGGTCGGTTTGCAGCGCTTCAATGCCACCTATGGACGCATGCCCAACCTGATCCAGACCAGCGCCCTGATCACTCTGGTCCTACCGGTGATCATTTTCTTCGCCGCCCAACGTGTCTTTATGCAAGGCATCGTCTTCTCCGGGGTAGAGAAGTAAGCTCTGACATTATCCGGGACGCGCGAGCGTTTCGTTTCTCCTCCTCTTTGCTCCCCAAAGCCTGCCCCCCTCGGCGATTGCCAGGGGGGCAGGGGGCGGGGATGGGGGAGCATCAAAGGCTGCCATGGACAGTAAACACACCTACCAGAACCCAACCGTGCCCATCATCGAACGGGTGCGGGATCTTCTCGCTCGCATGACCCTGGCCGAAAAGATCGGCCAATTGACCCAGGTGGAAAACCTCAGCATCACACCCGCCGAGGCCCGCCAACACGTCATCGGCTCTGTGTTAAGCGGCGGAGGCGGCAACCCCGAGCCGAACACGCCGGAAAACTGGGCGACGATGGTCCGCGGCTATCAGGAAGCAGCCCTGCAAACCCGCCTGGGCATCCCGCTGCTCTACGGCGCCGACGCGGTGCACGGCCACAACAACGTCAAAGGCGCCGTGATCTTTCCCCACAACATTGGCCTCGGGGCGACCCGTGATGCTCCGCTGGCCAAGCGCATCGGCCGGATCACGGCGACCGAGGCCCTGGCAACCGGCATCCACTGGGTCTTTGCCCCGGCGGTCTCGATCCCGCGGGACATCCGCTGGGGCCGCACCTACGAGGGATTCAGCGAGGACACAGGCCTGGTGTCCACCCTGGGCGTGGCCCAGCTCCGGGGCCTGCAAAACACAGACGGCGCGCCCGACCTGGGCCATCCACGAACCGTCCTTGCTTCGGTCAAACATTTTGTGGGCGATGGTGGCACGGCCTGGGGCAGCAACACTACCAACGACTGGATCATCGACCAGGGCGTGACCGAGGTGGATGAAGCTACCTTGCGCGCCATTCACCTGCCGCCCTACGTCGCTGCCGTCGAGGCGGGAGCCAGGAACATCATGGTCTCCCTTAGCAGTTGGGGCGGTCTACGCATGCACGCAAACCGCTACCTGTTGACCGATGTGCTCAAGCGCGAGCTGGCCTTTGCCGGTTTTCTGGTTTCCGATTGGCAGGCAGTGGACTATATTCACGACGACTACTACACTGCCGTGGCGACGTCCATCAACGCCGGGGTGGACATGGTCATGGTCCCCTACGATGGCCGGCGCTTTATCACCAGCCTGACCCGCGCCGTGGAGCAGGGCGATGTGCCCCTGGCCCGCATCAACGACGCCGTGCGCCGCATCCTGTACGTCAAGTTCGAGCTTGGCCTGTTCGAGCGGCCCTTTGGCGACGAATCGCTGCTGCCCCTCGTCGGCTCGGAAGCCCATCGTGCCGTGGCCCGCGAGGCGGTGCGCAAATCACTGGTCCTGCTCAAGAACGATGGCGGCGTGCTGCCTCTGTCCAGAGACATTCCTCTCATCTTTGTCGCTGGCCAGGCCGCAGACGACGTCGGCTTGCAATGTGGCGGCTGGACCATCGCCTGGCAGGGCCGGGCAGGCGATATCACACCCGGCACTACGTTGCTGGCGGGCATTCGGGCCGTGGCTTCTCAAAACACAACGGTGCGTTATGACCCCGGCGGCGAGTTCGAAGCTGCCAAAGCCCTCGCCGACGTGGGCATCGTCGTCCTGAGCGAGGAGCCCTATGCCGAGGGGGAAGGAGACCAGGCCGACCTGACGCTGCCGGACGCCGACGTCGCCCTGCTGGCGCGCGTCCGGTCCCGCTGCCGCAGACTGATCGTCGTCCTTCTCTCCGGCCGGCCGCTGGTCGTCACCGAACAGTTACCCGTGTGGGATGCATTCGTCGCCGCCTGGCTGCCCGGCACCGAAGGGGACGGGATCGCCCAAGTTTTGTTCGGCGAGGTTCCCTTCACCGGCAAGCTGCCCTACACCTGGCCCAGGAGCATGGCTCAGGTCCCGCGCAGCGCTGGAGAGGACCCCTTGTTCCCCTTGGGTTATGGGTTGTCGTGAGGTATAGGGAGGAAATTATCATGAAACGCCCAATTCACACCTTGATTCTGTTGGCCCTGATCGTTCTTGTCGTGTCCGCGAGCTGTGGACCGGCCACGCCGGCCCCGGAACCCACGCCGCTGGCAGAGGTCACGGCGACGGTGGCGGCGACGCCATCCTCCGCGCCAACTCTGGAATCCACGGCCACGCCCCAGCCCGCAGAGGCGCCGGCGGCAACGACGCTGTCCCCGGCGGGTGTCCCCCGTGAAAGCTACTACGCTCCTTTTCCCCTGACCATCAACCTGGACGGCGATTTGAGCGACTGGGAAGGCGTGCCTCATGTCACCATCCCCGAAGAGGCAGAGCAATATCCCAATCTGAAGGCCATGACCTTTGCCGCCGCTGCCGACGACACACACATCTATTTCATGGCCGACGTGATCGACGACAACATCATCAGCGGCCAGCACGGCACTGACTATTGGAACGAGGATTCAGTCGAATTCTATATCAACGGCACAGGCGACCTGAGTCTGACCAGCTATCGCGATGGCGTGGCCCAGATCACGATTCCCCCTTTGAACATCGGCCTCAGCCCGGACGAGACTGTCGTCGGCGGCGTGCGGGGCGATACAGCCGGCGCCCAGGTTGCGGCCGTCAAGACCGAGCAGGGCTACGCCGTCGAGGTGGCCGTACCGCTCAAAAACGACGTGTGGAGAATCCGCCGCGAACACGGCGACGCCATCGGCTTCCAGGTCCATCTCAACGGTGCCTCGACGGCCAACCGCGATCTGAAGTTGATCTGGTCCGCCTTTGACAAGGCCGACAAATCGTACCAGAACCCCAGCGTCTTTGGCAAGCTGGTCTTTTTCGAGATCGGCCAGACCCAGGTCGTTGAGGCCGAGCCGACCCCCCGGCCGACCTCAATTCCTGTTTCCGCAGACGCGGCCTACAAAGATGCCGGTCTGCCCATCCAGGAGCGGGTGGCCGATCTGCTGGCGCGCATGACGCTGGAAGAAAAGATTGGGCAGATGACGCTGGTCGAAAAGGGGAGCATCGTCGAAAAGGACATCACTGAGCGGGCCATCGGCGGCCTGCTGAGCGGCGGTGGTGGCTACCCCGAGACCAACAGCCCCGAGGCCTGGGCAGCCATGGTCGACGGCTACCAGGAATATGCCTTGCAATCGCGCCTGGGCATGCCCCTGATCTATGGCGTCGACGCCGTGCATGGCCACAACAACGTCTATGGCGCCGTCATCTACCCCCACAACGTCGGGCTGGGCGCGGCCAACGACCCGGAGCTGATGGAGCGCATCGGCCGGGCGACGGCGGACGAGATGATCGCTACCGGCATCTATTGGAACTATGCCCCGGCTGTCTCGGTACCCCAGGACATCCGTTGGGGGCGCACCTATGAGGGTTATAGCGAAAACACCGACCTGGTCTCCAACCTGGCGGCCGCCTACCTGCGCGGCTTGCAGGGCGACGACCTGGCAGCTCCCGATACCGTCCTGGCCACGCCCAAGCACTTTGTCGGCGATGGCGGGACGGCCTGGGGCAGCTCGACCACCCCCGGCTACCAGATCGACCAGGGCGTGACCGAGGTGGACGAGGCCACGCTGCGCGCCGTGCACCTGCCGCCCTACGCCGCCGTCATCGAGGCCGGGGCCAGGAATATCATGATCTCCTATTCCAGTTGGGGTGGCATGAAAATGCACGGCCAAGCGTACCTGATCGAAGACGTGCTCAGGGGCGAGTTGGGATTTGAGGGGTTCATCGTTTCCGACTGGGGCGGCATCGACCAGATCGCCGACGATTACTATCAAGCTGTGGTGACGGGCATCAACGCCGGCATCGACATGAACATGGTGCCCTACGAGTACGGCCGTTTCATCGACACCCTCACCCAGGCCGTCGAGGCCGGTGACGTGTCGATGGAGCGCATCGACGACGCCGTGCGGCGCATCCTGACCGTCAAGTACGAAATGGGCCTGTTCGACCATCCCTTCTCAGACCCGTCACTGCTGGCCCAGGTGGGCTCCGACGAACACCGCGCCCTGGCCCGCGAAGCAGTGGCCAAGTCGCTGGTCCTGCTCAAAAACGAGGGTGACCTCTTGCCTCTTGCCAAAGAGACGGCGCGCATCGCCGTGGCCGGGGCGGGCGCCGACGACGTGGGTATGCAGTGCGGCGGCTGGAGCATCGAATGGCAGGGCAAGCTGGGCGCCATCACGCCCGGCACGACGATCCTAGAAGGGATTCAGTCCCAGGTGTCTGCGGATACGGTCGTCGAATATGACCGCCACGGCCATTTCGAGGAACCGGCCGAGGTGTGCATTGCCGTGATTGGCGAAGAACCCTACGCCGAAGGACAGGGCGACAGCGAGGACCTGTCCCTGTCGGTGGCCGACAAGCGGATGTTAAAGCGCCTGCCGGAACAGTGCGACAAGATCGTCGTCGTCCTGGTCTCGGGACGCCCCTTGATCGTGACCGACGCCCTGGATGATTGGGATGCCTTTGTGGCCGCCTGGCTGCCCGGCACCGAGGGGCAGGGCGTCGCCGATGTCCTCTTTGGCGACCGGCCCTTCACGGGCAAGCTGCCCTACACCTGGCCGCGTTCGGTCGATCAGGTGCCGCTCAGCGTCCTGGCCGAAAGCGGGGAGGAACCGCTGTTCCCCTTTGGCTACGGATTGACCACCGAGAGCGAGGGGGCGGCGGAATCGCTGCCCGGCGCGGGCGAGAAAGACGCCGCTGGTTGGGTGCTGGTGTGGAGCGACGAGTTCGATGGTAGCTCTATCAGCTCTGACAATTGGGCCTTTGACACCGGCACCGGTGGTGGGGGGTGGGGCAACGCCGAGCGGCAGAATTACACCGACAGGCCTGAAAACGCGCGAGTGGAAAACGGCCACCTCGTCATCGAGGCCCGGGAGGAGGGCTACCGGGGCAGCAAATACACGTCGG
>JASFTJ010000114.1:0-7010 GCA_050053615.1 Anaerolineae bacterium
GACAAACCTTCCCTTACGGAACCGGTGTCCGAGATCGAACGGGTGCTCGTGCCAGCGGCTGGTGGTCCCAATGCTGCTCTGGCTATCGATCTGGCACTGACCCTATCTCCTCAAGTGCAGGTCACAGCCCTCAACATTGCCCGTGCGGTACACGGAGAGGTCACGCTGTCCCTAGGTCATGAGCGCCTGAGCGAGATTCTTGAGCCCTGGGCGGACGAGCCTCGCATACAGGGCAAAGTTGTCCAGTCTCTGAGTGTGATCCAGGGCGTCCTGAATGAAGCGGCCAAGGGCTATGATCTGGTGTTGATTGGGGCCAGCCACGAGAGCTACCTGGATCGGGTGCTCTTTGGCAATATCCCACAAACGGTGGCCATCCGTAGCCCGGCGCCGACTGCCGTCGTCAAGCGCCATACTCGCCGTATGCGCATGGGCACCTGGCTGCGTCGGACCGGCTGGCGCCTCTTTGACATGCTGCCCACCCTTGATCTCCGCGAGCAGATCGGAGTCTACAAAGCGATCCGCGAGGGGGCGGAGCCCAAAGTTGACTTTTTCCTGATGATCGCCCTGTCAGCGTCCATCGCCTCGTTCGGTTTGTTGCAGAACAGTCCCGCAGTCATCATCGGCGCCATGCTTGTCGCCCCGTTGATGGCTGCCATCTTTGGCCTGAGCCTGGGCGTGGTGCGGGGCGATCTGCGTTTGCTGAGGCGGGCGGCCAGCGCCACCCTTCGGGGTGTATTGCTGGCCATACTCTTGAGTGCTCTACTCACCTTGATTGTTTCCCGTGTCATGCCTGCCGATGTCTCTCGGAACGAAATCGTCAGTCGCACCCGACCCAGTCTGCTTGACCTGGGGGTTGCCCTGGCCTCCGGTGCAGCCGGGGCGTATGCTTTGTGCCGCAAGGAGGTTTCGGCTGCACTGCCAGGCGTAGCCATTGCCGCGGCGCTGGTCCCGCCCTTGGCGACGGTGGGCATCGGATTGGCTCTTGGACAAGGAGCGATCGCAGGCGGGGCGCTTCTCCTGTTCATGACAAACTTGATCGCCATCAGCGCGGCAGGTGGCCTGGTGTTCCTCTGGCTGGGCTTCCGCCCCATTCCGGGACAGAAAACGCGGGCGCGGGTCTTTCAGGGCGGGGTGCTGGGCACGGTGCTGTTGTTGGTGGCAGTGACGATACCGCTCGGCCTGCTCACCGCCCAGTCGGTGAAGGATGTCATTCTGAAGCGAGAGCTGGAGCGGGCGATCAAAAATGAAGTGGCGGCCATGAGCCGGGTAGAGTTGAATGAGTGGGAGATGCTGCCCACGGTAGACAGTGACGAGACCCTCCGCCTGGAGATACAGGTGCGTTCCCCTCGGACGATTGCCCATCGGGAAGTGGTTCAGTTGCAAGAGCGGTTGGCCGGTCGACTGCAGCGTCCCGTCGAACTGCTGCTGTCGGTGATCCCAACGACTCGACTCAATCCTTTCGTGCCGCCGACCCCCACGCCCACCCCCCTGCCCGGCTCCACAGCGACCTTTACGCCAAGCCCGACATCTACGTACACGCCCATACCTACCCAGACCTCTGTACCCATTCTTACGCCTACTGCTACTCAGACTCCCACTCACACGCCTACTCATACGCCGACGCCGACGCCCACACAGACCCACACCGCCACGCCCACGCCGACACCCACGCCCCGCCTGGCTGAGGTCGGTGGGACTGGCGGCCTTGGGGTGTGGATGTATCGCCAACCGGGGCTGAAGGGAGGCAAGGTCCAGGCCTGGCGTGACGGCACGGTGCTGACGCTTACTGGGGAGCAGGCCGAAGCGGATGGTTATCTTTGGATCGGGGTGATAGATCCCAAAGGTCGGTTGGGCTGGATTCCCGATCGCTACCTGATCCGCTTGGGTCGCCCGCCACAATAGAGCATCGGAAGTTGCACAAACAGCCGTTCGATAGTTCCTCTTCCAATTCTGTGGTGGACGGGCCGTTTTCTCTTGAACTTGTAGGGCCTTGGTTAGGGTGTTGCGGATTGGTAGAGCAAGGTTATTCCTGGAGGATACGGACCGTCATATTGTCAAAATGGACCACCACTCCAGGTTCGTCAAAGGCGCCAACGGCCAGACCGATACTGCCCAAGCTCAAGGTGTTGTCGGTAATCGCTACCAGGTGGGTGTCATTGACGTAGAACTGATATTGGTTCCCCGAGCAGATCACTTTCAGGTGATTGGTGACATCTGTGCCCTGGCGGATGGCATCCGACTCCTTCCAACTCACCAAGGGTACAAACTCCCCATCTCGTAACATGTCTACCGAGTAGTATCCATCACTGCTGATTTGAAACCAGTAAAAGTCCTGCTCCTCCGGCTGATAGCGGACCAACAGGCCAAAGTTGTTGTCCAGAGGGCCCATCACTTGGCGTGCATCTACATCCACTTCAAAGTCTGCAAGCGGAGTTTGCAGATCAGGATTTCCCCAGGTCACATAATCCGCGCGATACACGCCCAAACGGTATTCGCCGTTCACATAGCCTGCCCACGCATCCTCTTCCTCGTAGGCGTCCCAGCCACTATCGGGATTGGCAAAATCATCTTTATAAAGATAGGGGGACGGGGTTGGCGTCGGCATTTCGGCTGTGGCGGAAGGGGTGGGTGACGGCGCCGCGAACGTGGGCGAAGGACTGGGTACCTGCTGGGGAGTGACCACCACGGTGACGAAGGACGTCTCGTTGGCACTCCCTGCGCCGCTGAGTATCAGCACAGCGATGGTCACAATGACAAGGAGCAGGGCTGCCGTTAGAGCCACCCCGATTAGCAGTGTCCGTCGCCTGTGAGGAAGCTTGGGCAAGCTCCGGGCCCCACGCGGGGCGGGCTTGGGCTGGAGCGGCGAGGAGGCTGGAACCGCTACCTTCTGGTGCAGCAGCGCAGCCCGGAGCTCAACAACGTCGCCAAAACGGTCATCTGCATTCTTGGACAATGCTTTCAGCACTGCCCCATCCAGCCAACCGGGGACACGGCGGTTGTGGGTACTGGGTGGTGCGATTGGCTGGCTGCGGATGCGCAGCACATTGTCAGCTTGAGCGCCAGGCGTCTCCCGCTGGTCAAATTCCAGATAGAGCTGTCCGGTCAGCATGCGGTACAGCACCGCCCCCAGCGCGAAAACGTCCACACGAGGGTTGTCGCGCACGCCATCGACCTGCTCCGGCGACATGTAGGGCAGCGTGCCAGCCACAAAGCCGGCCGATGTCTGCCAGGTGCGAGTCAATAGCTGTTCGGAGACATAGGCGATTCCAAAGTCGGCCACCTTGGCTGAACCATCGGCGGAAAACAGAATGTTGGCCGGTTTCAGATCGCAGTGTACCACGCCCTGTTCGTGGGCATATCTCAGCCCCTCGCAGACCTCAACGGCGATGCGTATCGATTCGCGCACGGGCAGCGGACCCCGCTGCTGCAGCCGTGTCTCTAGCGATCCGCCAGGCATGTATTCCATGGCGATGTAATAGTTTCCATTCTCGCGAAAGACATTGTGCGTACGCACGATCCGTTCATGGGTCAGGTGCATCGTTGCCTTGGCCTCGGCCAGGAAGCGCTTGAGCGTGGCTTTGTCGCCTACCAGTGTTGGGATCAGCTCCTTGATGGCCACTTGCTCGCCCAGCAGCGTATCGTGTGCTAGGTAGACAAAACCAAACCCGCCCTGCGCCACTTGATGCGAGATACGATATTGCCCGTTGAGCAGAATATCGCCGGGATGCAGCGCCATGGCTTCTCTCCTCCACTATCCATCCGATATCTCGAATAGAAGGACGGTGCGTTGTTTGCTGGTTGGCGCCGTGTGTGCTGCTCGTCCATTCCTGTCATCAGCAACACCCCGATCGCAGTCACGATCGAGCCATAGGACAGAGGCATCGTAAGGCAAACACGGATTATCACACGACTACAACCAATCCTCGGCATCCTCTCCCAATTGATAAGCCATACCCATCACAAAGCCACGGGCCCGCTCTGTCTTTGGGTAGCGACTGACGTAGGCCCAGAACTCTTTGCTGTGATTGGGATGCTGGCGGTGGGCTAGTTCATGAGCGATCACGTACTCCACTACCCAGCTCGGCCAGCCCTTGATCCGGTCGCTGACGCGGATATCGCCGTCGGTAGGCCCACCGCTGGTGCAACTGCCCAGCCGCTTGCGCATATTGCTCACCCAGCGGATGGAATGCCACTCGACCTCGCCGCCAAAGTACTTCTTGTTGATCTTGTGCGCTATCGCTTCCAGCTCCTCGTCGGCGCGAGCGCGGACCCGGGCCCGCTTGCCCTTGATCTTTTTGACGATCTCGGCCACGTGCTCGTCGAGCTGGCGTTCCGGGATGTGGCGCGGGGCACGGATATGCACCTGGTTTCCGTTCCACTCGTAGTGGATGTTCTTTTTCAAGCGACCATCGCGCACCATCTCGACAATGATGGGATCGTCTTCGCCATCAAATACCCGTCGCTCATTCATCCACTTTCTCCACTAACAGGCTGATGGCTTCTGGCCGCAGGCTCAGGCTGACCCGCTCGCCGCGCCGGGGCAGCTTCGCAGCCTCAGTGGTCAACTCAAAGGTCAAGTCGATCCCCGTTTCGTGCCAGATCACCAGGCGATAGCGACCTCCCCGGAATGAGCATGCCTGCACCCTGCCTTCCAAGGAGAGAGCGCCTTCGTCAGGACAGTCCACAGCGAGCCTGGCTGCTTCGGGTCGGATGAGGACCGTGACCTCCTGCCCGACAGTAACCTCCCCTGCTGTCCCTACCGTCAGACGTCCAAAGAGGGTGTCCACTTGACATGGATCGAGAGTAACGATGTGACCCGATATCAAGTTCGTCAGCCCCAGGAAGCGCGCCACCCAGGTTGAGGCCGGATGGCGGTAGACGGCCTGGGACGTGCCCTCTTGGACGATGTGGCCCTGCCGCATGACAAGCACCCGATCGGCGACGGCAAAGGCTTCCTGCTGGTCGTGCGTGACATAAATGGCCGTCACGCCCACGCGTTTCAGGATGGCCCGCAGTTCATTCATCAGTTCCTCGCGCAGAGCACGGTCGAGGGAGCCCAGGGGCTCGTCGAGCATGAGCAGGCGGGGATCGGGGGCCAAACTACGAGCCAGGGCCACACGCTGTTGCTCCCCGCCCGACAGGTCGTAGACGCGGCGCTGCTCGTAGCCAGACAACCCGACCAAGTTCAGCATCTCGGTCACGCGCTTGGTGACCTGTGACCTGGGCAGATCCTGCATGCGCAGGCCAAAGGCCACGTTGGCGGCTACGTCTTTGTGAGGGAAGAGGGCATAGTCCTGGAACATCAGTCCAAAGCCCCGCTGATGGGCCGGCACCTTGTCGAATGGTTGTCCGTCGAAAGTGACATGTCCCGCTTCGGGCGCCTCCAGCCCGGTGATGATGCGCAGCAGCGTCGTTTTGCCGCAGCCGCTGGGACCGAGCAGGCAGACAATTTCGCCCCCCTCGACGTCAAAAGACACGTCACTGAGGATGGGTGTGCCAGCGAATGATTTCGAGACGGACGTGACTGTGAGCAAGGCCATGTTCAAAACTCGCCGATCTCGCCTACTCGGAAGCGCTCGATGAGGACAAAGCCTACGGCGCACACGATCATCAGCAAAGTGCTCATGGCCAAGCCCTGACCCTGGTTCAGGGTTCCTTGGGCGCCGAGCAGCCGGTAGATGACAATAGGCATCGTGGGAAAGTTGGGGCGGGCGATGAGCAGTGTGGCGCCGAACTCTCCCACACTTACCGTGAAGGCAAAGACAGCACCCACCAGCAAGGCCCTAGCGACGATGGGCAGGTCGATTTCGCGTATCACCCGCGCTGGCGAAGCGCCGAGCACCCTGGCCGCCTCCCGCCATTGAGGGTTCATGCCTCGCAGCGCAGGGAGCAGGCTGCGTACGACGAAGGGAAAGGCCACCAGCGTGTGGGCCAGGGGCAGCAGGAGCGGGGAAGCGCGCAGGTTCAGCGGTGGTTCGTCGAGGGCAATGATGTAGCCGAAACCCAGCGTCACCGCCGAGGTGCCTAACGGCAACATGAACAGGGGATCGAGAATCGTCTTTAGCGGACTGGGTCTTCCGGCCAGCAGGTAGGCGCTGATCAGGCCGATGACCAGGGAAAGTACAACTGTACCGGAGGCTATGAGCACCGAGTTGCGGATCGCCTCTGCCGGAGGAACGTAAAAGAACGACTGGCTGGGATTGGCAAACAACGCCTCGTAGTAGCGCAGCGTATAGATCTCTGCCCCCGTTGAAAATCGAAAGGAGCGGTCAACAAGGGCCAGGAGCGGCGCCAGCAGGAGGAGCATCAGCCCGCCAACGCTGCTCCACACGACCAATTGTGCTCGAAAGGTCACGGGTCGGCGCTGCGTGGCTTCGATGGGACGCAGGTTTAGGGGCACGGCCGCCTGAGCCTGAAGGCGCGTGTAGATGGCCATGATGGCAAAGGTAAAGATCATCTGCCCGATGGACAGGGCGGCGGCCAGCGGCAGGTGAAACAATGGCACGGCCTGATAGTAGATTTCTACCTCGATAGTAGCCAGCTGCGGCCCACCCAGCACCAAGATCACGCCAAAGCTTGTAAAGCAAAAGAGAAAAACTAGCAGCGAAGCGGCGATGATAGAAGGCAGCAAGATCGGCAAGGTTACCTCGCGGAACGTCCGCCAGCGGCCGGCGCCCAGTACGCGCGCCGCTTCCTCAATTCGGGGGTTGAGATTGGCCCAGAAGCCGCCCACCAGTCGGACGATGACGGTGGCATTGTAAAACACATGGGCGATGAGCACCAGGACCAGTGTGTGCTGTAGCCGAATGGGGGGCGCATCCAGCCGCAGAGCGGCCATCAGCCAAGTGTTCAGATGCCCCTTGGGTCCCAGCAGTGCGGTGAATGCGGCGGCCACAACCATGGTCGGCAGGACAAAAGGAATGGTGGTCAGGGCGCGCAGGAGCGACTTGCCCGGAAAGTTGTAGCGGGCAAAGACATAGGCCGCCGGCATCCCAGCCAACAGGGTCAGT
>JASFTJ010000115.1:0-6918 GCA_050053615.1 Anaerolineae bacterium
CACCGTGGCGGTACGGTGTAAGCGGATGAATTTGGAAGTCAGTGAGGAGTTGGCCGCGGAAGGCTATCGCTTCTATGCGCGAGAGGCCAGCGAGTTTGCAGAGGCCAGTGCAAAGGCCGTGGCCGAAGCCTTGGAATGTGCTTACGCAGGAATTGAGATGGATTCAATGTTTCAGGCAGAAAAGGGGCCGTGATGCGTTTGCAGAAAAAAGTCGCCCTTGTCACCGGTGGCGCATCCGGCATCGGCCAGGCGACGGCCCAACTCTTGGCCCGCGAGGGCGCGGCGGTCGCCATAGCCGACCTGGACGAATATCATGGCCTGAAGGTCGTCGAGCAGATTGAGCGCGAGGGCGGGCGCGCCCTGTTCGTGCTGTGCAACGTCGCCCAGGCCGCCGACTGCCGGCGCGCCGTGCAGTCGACCGTGGACGCCTTTGGTGGCCTGGACATCCTGTTCAACAATGCCGGCATCATCCGCCGCGCCAGTGTGGTGGACACCACGGAAGAGGATTGGGACCGGGTCATGGCCGTCAACGTCAGGTCGGTCTACCTGATGAGCAAATACGCCATTCCGTACATGGCCGGGCGGGGCGGCGGCGCCATCGTCAACACGGCCTCGGGCTGGGGGTTGGTCGGCGGGCGAAACGCTGCAGCCTACTGCGCCTCCAAGGCGGCGGTGGTCAACCTGACGCGGGCCATGGCCCTCGACCACGGCCATCAGAACATCCGCGTCAACTGCGTCTGCCCCGGCGACACCGACACCGGGATGCTGCGCGACGAGGCCCGGCAGCTCGGCGCGGCAGAGGCCGACTTTTTGGCTGAGGCCGCTGGCCGGCCCCTGGGCCGCGTTGGCACGCCGGAAGAAATCGCCCAGGCGGTGCTGTACCTGGTCAGTGACGCTGCATCCTTTGTCACCGGGACAGCACTGGTGGTCGATGGTGGGGGATTGGCAGGATAGGGAAGCGGGTACCCGGTACCTGATTTCCTGGGCACAGGAGCAAAAGCGATGCGTGGCCTCAAAGACAAACGAGTTCTCATCACCGGCGGGGCGGGCGGCATCGGCGCGGCGACGGTCCGGCGGTTTCTGGAGGAGGGGGCGCGGGTGGCCGTGCTGGACCGCGACGAAGCGGCCTGTGAGCGGCTGACGGCGGAACTCCCGGCGTTGAGCGGAACCCTCCTCGCCGACGTGACCGACCCCGGCGACGTGGCCCGAGCCTTTGCTGAATTGGATGACCTGCTCGGCGGCCTGGACGTGTTGATCAACAACGCCGGCATCAGCATTCGACATAACTTTCTAGAGATTACGCCCGCCGAGTGGCGGCGGGTGATCGACGTGAACCTCAACGGCGTGTTTTTCGTGGCGCAGGTAGCGGCGCGGCGCATGGTCGCGGCGGGCGGCGGTGTCATCCTCAACATGGGCTCGACCAACGGGCTGATGGGCTATCCCTACTATGCCGCCTACAATGCCTCCAAGTCGGGCGTCATCGAGTTGACCCGCTCCATGGCCCTGGAGCTGGCCCCGGCGGTGCGGGTCAACGCCGTCTGTCCCGGCTGGATTCTGACGCCGATGCAGGCCGCCGAATACACGCCTGAGATGCAGCGTGCCTTTGCCGCCAAGATCCCGCTGAATCGGCTGGGCACGCCCGAGGACGTGGCCGCCCTCTTTGCCTTCCTCGCCTCCGACGACGCGGCCTGGATCACCGGCCAGACGTTCGTCGTCGACGGCGGCGAGATTGCAGGGGGACTGGCGAGTCAGTTATGACGACGGTCGGTCTGGTTGTCATCGGGTTTGTGATACTGCTGGGCTTTGGTGCCTTTGCCCTCGTCTCGCTGCGCGAGGGTGAGCGGCGAGCGGCGACAATTGCCCTTGCGCTGGCCGTAGCCGGATCGTTGCCGATCTTCTTGTTCACGTTGCTGCCCGACGGGGGCCAGTGGATTGTTCTCGGTGTGGTCGGATTGGCTGCCGTTGTGGGCGCGATTCTCTTCCTGCTGCCCATTGGCCGCGCCGAGTGGGGCAACGACGAGCCCAAAGCGCGCATCGACGAGCGCGACATCATGTTTGCCCGGGCGCGCCTGGAGCCTGGCACGGCCAACTACGATGCCTACTATGCCCTGCGGCCCGAGAACAGGGCCAGCGACGACAAAACCCGCTCGCTGCCCGGCTTGCTCTCGCCTGAGGCGAGCGAGGCGAACCCGTTGGTCTATGCCGCCACCGATGCCAGTTTTGAGTTGTGCGGGGTACTGGACCGCGCGGTAGACGGCCCGGTTGTTGCCAATCGGGTGGACCACGACCCGGCGGCGATCACTGCCACCGTCAAGGCGCTGGCCCGCTACTGGGGCGCCCGGGCGGTGGGCGTCGCTGAGCTGCGGCCCTACCACATCTACACTAACGTCGGGCGCGGCAGCGGCGAGTATGGCGCGCCGGTGACGCTGAACCATCGCTACGCCGTTGCCTTCACAGTGGAGATGGACCACGCCCTGGTGGGCACCGCGCCTGCCGCGCCGACGCTGCTGGAATCGGCCCACCAGTACGCCGCGGCGGCCCAGCTCGCCGTGCAGCTCGCCCTGTTTGTCCGCTCCCAGGGCTACCCGGCCCGGGCGCACATCGACGGCGACTATTGCGTCGTCGCCCCGCTGGTGGCCCGCGACGCCGGCCTGGGCGAAATCGGGCGCATGGGCCTGCTGATGACGCCCGACCTGGGGCCGAGGGTGCGCCTGGGCGTCGTCACCACCGACCTGCCGCTGGTCGTCGATGGCCGCCATGTCGATTCGTCGGTGCTTGACTTTTGCCGCATCTGCACCAAGTGCGCCGACAACTGCCCGGTGCGGGCCATCCCCGGCGGTGACCGGCAGGAAATCGGCGGCGTGCTGCGCTGGCGCTGCAACCAGGAGATCTGTTACCGCTACTGGTGCACCACCGGCACCGACTGCGCCCGCTGTGTGGCCGTCTGCCCCTACTCGCACCCCGACACGCCGCTGCACAACCTGGTGCGTTGGCCCGTGCGGCGCTCCGGGGCAACGCGGCGGGTGGTGTTGTGGTTGGACGACCTGTTCTACGGCTCGAAACCCAAACCCAAAGCGGCGCCCGGCTGGCTGCCGCCAAGACCATCAAAGTCGGGCAAGTCTCAAACTTGCCCTACAAGAATGAGATGAAGGAAGTGATTGAAACCCACGGTTTGCACACCAGCAGCGCCCACTATGCCCGGTTGGGCCGGCAGGAGCGCGAGAAGATCCACGTGGCGACGCTGGAAATCCTGGAGCGGGTGGGCGTGGACGTCCACGATGACAAGGCTAGGGAGATTCTCGTCGGCGGCGGAGCGCGAGCCGACGGCCTGCGTGTCCGCATCCCGGAGTACATGGTGGCGCGGGCGCTGTCCACCGCACCCCAGCGGCTGACCCTCTACGACCGCCACGGCAAGCCGGCCATCCGCGCCTGGGGCTACAACACCTACTATGGCGGCGGCTCTGACTGCCTCAACGTGCTGGACCATCGCACGGGCCAGCGGCGGCGGCCCAAACTCGCGGACGTGAAAGACGCGGCGACTCTGCAAGATGCGCTGCCCGAGCTAGATTTCGTCATGTCCATGTTTCTGCCCGAGGAGGTGGACCAGCGCATCTACGACCGCTACCAGATGGAGGTCATGCTCAACCACACGACCAAGCCCATCGTGTTCGTCACGCCCGACTTTCAGGGCTGCGTGGCCGCCGTCGAGATGTGCGAGGTGGTGGCCGGGGGCGCCGAGGCCTTTCAGCACCGGCCCTTTGCCACCTGCTACATCAACGTCACCTCGGGTCTCATCGCCAACGAGGAGGCGCTGCAAAAGTGCATCTTTTTGGCCGAAAAGGGGCTGCCCATGCTCTACATCCCGCTCAACGCCGGCGGCGTCAACTCGCCGGCGACCACGGCCGGCTGCATGGCGACAATGAACGCCGGCATTCTGCTGGGCGTGGTGCTGTCGCAGTTGGTGCGGCCCGGCGTGCCGGTGGCCGTGCCTGGCTGGAACGGCGGCCCTTATAACCTCAAGACCATGGTCGGCAACTATGTCCTGGCCGACGAGCAGGGCGTGCCCACCGAGATGGGCAAGCACTATGGCTTGCCCGTGTTCGGCCTGGGCGGTTCGACCGACGCCAAAGTGCTCGACCAGCAGGCCGGCATGGAGGTCACGCTCAGCCTGATGACGGCCCTGCTCCACGGGGCCAACATCGTCCACGACGTCGGGTTCATGGATTCGGGCTTGCAGGGCTCGCTCCAGTTGCAGGTCATCGCCAACGACACCATCGGCTTTCTGCGGGCCATGACCCGGGGCGTGGTGGTCGACGACGAGACGCTGGCCCTGGACGCCATCGAGGAGTTGGGGCCGACGGGCAGCTACCTCGACCATCCCCACACGCTGCGGCATTTCCGTGAGCCCTTCTACTCCAAGCTGGCCGACAAGGGCAGCTACTCCCAGTGGCAGGAGCGCGGCGCGACGACGATGGAGGAGCGTGCCGCCAAGCAGGTGGAAAAGCTGCTCAAAAGCCACGAGCCAGAGCCGCTGCCTGCCGACGTGCGGTGCGATATCCGAAAGATCGTGGAGCGCGAGCAGGAAAGGATAGGGGAGTAGGGAATCGGGGCATCGGGTATCAGGCATCAGGTACCAGGTACCCGATACCTGTTCGAGGAGAAACCATGCACGACGAGGAACGCTTTTTCATGCGCAAACCCTGGGTCTACGACCCGGAGGCGGAGCCTGCCTTGCCGGAGGATGCCCACCTGGGATTCGACACGCGGGCGCTGCACGCCGGCTTTCACCCGCTGGGCGACCTGGAGCCCTACCGCTCGTTTGTGCCGCCCATCACGCCGTCGATGACCTATCCCTACCTCCGTTTTGATCAGATCCCCTACCCGGTCTATGGCCGCACCAAGACACCGACCACGGCCCTGCTGGAGGCGCGGCTGGCCTCGCTGGAGGGCGGCGAGGCGGCGCTGACGGCGGCGTCCGGCTCGCAGGCGCTCTTCAACTTGATTTTTACCCTTGCCCGGCCCGGCGACAATGTGGTCACCTCGCTCAACACCTTTGGCGAGGGCTACAAGCAGGCGGCCAGCATCTTTCCCGAACGCTGCGGCGTCGAGTTTCGCTTCGTCGAGAACCCCGGCGACCCCGAATCGTGGGCCGCCGAGATCGACGACCGGACGCGGCTGGTCTGGGTCGAGACGCCCAGCAACCCGACCCTCTTTGTGACCGACATCGCCGCCGTGGCCGACGCGGCCCACGCCCACGGCGTGCCGCTTTTGGTCGACAACACCACGGCGACGCCCGCCTTGCAACAACCGCTGGCCCTCGGCGCCGACATCGTGCTGCTGTCGATTACAAAGTTCTTGGCCGGCAACGCCACGGTGCTCGGCGGGGCGGTCGTCGGCCCCGAGGCGCTGGTCGAGGACGTGCGCTGGAACACGACCGAGTTCGTCGGCGCGGTGATGCAGCCCTTCGAGTGCTGGCTGACGCTCATGTTCCTGGAGACACTCTCGCTGCGCATGGCGCGCCACAGCGCCAACGCCCAGGCCGTCGCCGAGTACCTCGCGGGGCATTCCCAGGTGACGCACGTCAACTACCCCGGCCTGCCCGGCCATCCGCAGTTCGAGCTGTCGCGGCAGCAGACCAAAGCCCCCGGCGGGATGCTGTCCTTCGTTGTGCGCGGCGGCACGGGCTCGGCCCGGGGTGCGGCGGCGGTGATGGACAGCTTCCGGCTCATCTGCCACGCCGTGACCTTTGGCACCAGCCGGACCATCGTCATGCACCCGGCGACCATCACTCACGAGCACATGACGCCCGAGGAGCGCGCCGCCGCCGGCATCGACGACGGGTTGATCCGCATGTCGGTGGGGCTGGAGGAACCGGCGGACCTGATCGCCGACCTGGAGCAGGCGTTGGACAGGTTGTGATATGCCCCCCTCACCCCGGCCCTCTCCCCCAGGGGAGAGGGGTTGGGGGAGGGGGAGATCTAGAAAAGAGTGAGCTATGAAACTGACTGACGAGTTCATCCAAGTATTCGACGTCTGGGATGAAGCCCGGCCCTTCCTGAGCCTGATGGTCGACCGAGACGAGATGCGCCTCGTGGTCGCCGCCCAGGGCAGGGCCGTCACAGCCGAGGAAGCTGCCGAACTGCTGGA
This sequence comes from Anaerolineae bacterium, assembly GCA_050053615.1. GTDB lineage: Bacteria > Chloroflexota > Anaerolineae > JAAYZQ01 > JAAYZQ01 > JASFTJ01. The sequence continues at coordinate 6,148 of JASFTJ010000115.1, forward strand.
CATTTCGGCCCGGCAGGCGGCCAGGCTGCTTCGTCGTGCCTACGAGCGCCACGTGGTGGACAAAGTGGTGGACGAGGGCGTCACCCGCTACAAGCCGGGGACTTTTTGGCATCGCCTCGACCACTTTGCCAAGTTTGAAAACTGGGACGACATCCCCGCCGGCGACCGGCGGCGCATCAACCGCCGCTTCCTGGACGAGTTCATCGCCAAACACCGGGCTAGCGTCGAGCACAAGATGCAGGGCCTGGCAGCCGAAAACGCGCTACCCAACGACACGGTCCTGCTCCTGCACCAGGTCGAAGAGATGTTGGAGGCGGCGACCCACATCGTTGTCCAGCCCTGCGACTGTCGCCGCCTGGGCCAGAACTGCGACCGTCCGGTCGAAACCTGCATCTGGCTGGACGACGGCGCGCTGGCGGCGCTCGACCGGGGCCATGGCCGGCGGCTGACCCTGGAGCAAGCCCGGGAGCTGGCTCGCTGGGCCGACAAGAAAGGCTTGATGCACACCGGCGATAGCGAGTGGAAAACGCGCGGTCTGCACGCCATCTGCAACTGCTGCGCCTGCGACTGCTACCCCTTCCGCGCCGCCCAGGAGCTGGGCAGCAAGGGCGTCTGGCCGCGCAGCCGCTACGTGGCCGTTCACGACCCAGAGGCGTGCAACCTGTGCGGCACCTGCGTCAAGCGCTGTCACTTTGATGCCTTTTATCACGATGACTCTGCGGTCGAAATCGGTGGAAAGGTTAAGAAAGATGTACTGTACGAACCGGAGCG
>JASFTJ010000116.1:0-6908 GCA_050053615.1 Anaerolineae bacterium
AGAACTGTTGCTTGATCCAGCCGATGCCTGCCTCGCGGGCCAGGGCCAGCGTCTTCTCCTGCTTCCAATGCTCCACCTCGCGGGCCAGGAAAAAGTTGGCGCCCAGGGGGTTAACCTGGGTGTGGGGGATGGGCGCGGGGCGGGCGACGAGCCACAGCAGTCCCGCCGCGGCGACGCCCACTACGCCCAGGAATACCAAGCCGATCCCCACCCTCTTTACGTTCACTCTGTCAGCCAATGAGTTTTCCCTCCAGGTTTGTACCCGGCTATGATAGCGTGTTCGCATCCCGTTGTCAACTCCATGCAAACTTGAGCCTTGCGAAGGTCCGGGCAGACCGCTGGCCTGCCCGGACCTTCGCAAGGCTCGTTTTCGGTGCGAAATAGCTGGCCGGGCTCCCATGCCCGGCAGAATCCACCAGAACCGAAGAGAACCGGCGGCGTGGGAGCCGCCTCTGCTGGATTTCGCACCAGAAACTTGGCTCGTTGCAGGTTGGCCGCATCCCATTTGCCCCCCCCAAAAAAAGTGTGGTATACTTGTGCGACGTTGAATCCTGTCTAGCAAAGCGAGATTGCCAAAAATGCTCGTGGTCATTGTAGGGACTCAACAACGATTCGCTGATTTTTGCCGGCCACAACCAGAGTCAGGGGCTCTGTGTTGTGGTTTTTTGTGTTGACCCAATATCAAAAAAGGAGAGAGAGAAGATGAAAAGCCATCGATTCCTGGTAGGCCCGTTGACCACAGCGCTGTTGGTGCTGCTCCTTGTCGCCCCCGCCTTTGCCCAGACGGTCACCTTCCCCGACCCCAACCTGGAGGCCGCCGTCCGCGACGCCCTGGGCATCCCCGCCCCCACGCCCATCACCGTCGCCGACATGGCGACGCTGGATGAGCTAATTGCCGGCAACATGGACATTGCCGACTTGACGGGGCTGGAACATGCCGTGAACTTGACGAACCTGAGCCTTTGGGACAATCAAATCAGCGATCTCGGGCCCCTGCAAAACCTGACCGCTTTGCAGATGCTGGACTTTAGTGGGAACCAAATCAGCGACCTTGGCCCCCTGCAAAACCTGACCAATTTGCGCACGCTCTACCTTGTTTCGAACCAAGTCAGCGACCTCGGCCCCCTGCAAAACCTGACCAATTTGAATGCCCTGGACCTTGACGACAATCAAATCAGCGACCTCAGCCCCCTGCAAAACCTGACCAATTTGTGGGAGCTACGCCTTAGTTCGAACCAAATCAGTGACCTCGGTCCTCTGCAAAACCTGTCCGCTTTGACATACCTGAGTCTTGGGAACAATAACATCAGCGATCTCGGCCCCCTGCAAAACCTGACCAACATGTACCAGTTGGACCTTGACGACAACCAGGTCAGCGACCTCAGTCCCCTGCAAAACATGAGCAATCTTGGCTATCTTTCCATCGAGGACAATCCGATTAGCGACATCAGCGTCCTGCAAAACCTGGCCGCTCTGGGGATTCTGGAACTCAACGACCTTCTGATCGACAACGACGACCTGCCCTACCTGTACGGCCTGGATCAACTATGGCTGCTAGATTTGAGCGGCAACGCCGGCATCACCTGCGGCTCGGCTGTGCAGGCCCTGGCCGACAACCTGGACGGCATGGATTGTGAGGACATCGATTGGGACGGCGAGTGCGGCGTCGACCCAGCCTACACCCTGACCGTGACCAAGGCAGGCACGGGCAGCGGCACCGTGACCAGCACCCCGGCGGGCATCAACTGCGGCGCCGACTGCGCCGAGACCTACACCTGCGACCAGTTGCCGGCCTATGTCGCCCTCGCCGCCGCCCCCGCCGCCGGCTCCACCTTTGCCGGCTGGAGCGGCGACTGCGACGTCGAGGGCGGCGTCACCGTCGACGCCGACAAGACCTGCACCGCCACCTTTGAGCTCATCCCGGCGGCGAGCTACACCCTGACCGTGGTCAAGGCGGGCACCGGCAGCGGCACCGTGACCAGCACGCCCGCCGGCATCAACTGCGGCGCCGATTGCAGCGAGGCCTACGAAGAAGGCACCTACGTCGCCCTGGCCGCCGCCCCCGCCGCCGGCTCCACCTTTGCCGGCTGGGGCGGCGCCTGCGACGCTGAGGGCGGCGTCACCGTCGACGCCGACAAAACCTGCACGGCCACCTTTACCGCCGCCGCGCCGCCGCCCGTCGTGCCCGAGGCCTCGACACTGCTGCTTTTGGGCAGCGGCGCCGCCGGCCTGGCCAGCTACGCCGGCTTGCAGCTCCGCGCCCGAAGGCGCAAGGACGACTAACCCGTAGGGGCGAGGCATCCCCGAGCCGGATCGGCTCGCGGCAGCCGTTGGGGCTGATTGCGAGCCCTGCGCCCGGGCGCCGGTTTCTGGGGATGCCTCGCCCCTACAAGAAATCAAACAAAGGAGAGAGAAGATGAAAAGCCATCGATTCCTGGTAGGCCCGCCGACCTGGACATAGCCCACCCGCCCCCGGTAGCGCCGCACAAACTCGTAGACCAAATCGCCATAGTCGGCCAGGTCATCGGGGGGGCTGGCCGGCAGGATTGCCTGGCCGCGCCCAGGCCGGGGGCCGGTCCAGCCGGGCGATGATCTGCATGTCGTACTGCCCGGCCAGGTCGACGATGCGGTCGTATTTGGCCCAGTCAAACTCGCCCTTGCGCAGGGGCTCGATCTCTTCCCAGGAGAACTGTTGCTTGATCCAGCCGATGCCTGCCTCGCGGGCCAGGGCCAGCGTCTTCTCCTGCTTCCAATGCTCCACCTCGCGGGCCAGGAAAAAGTTGGCGCCCAGGGGGTTCACGTCTGTGAAGGGGATAGACGCTTGCTTGCGGAGTCGAGGAGCGCGAATCGTAAACCAAGCCAGCCCCACGGCGACCAAGCCCAAGATACTCAGGAGCATGAGCCATCTGCTGATCCAACCGGGAGAGTGCCCGCCAAGCTTGCTGCCGGTCTTCATCGTTCCTGAACCTCTATCGTTTACGTTTACTTTACCAACTTGACATCCACCGAGAACTCGAGTATACTGCTTTGCACCAAGAGCCAGCAGATTATACGCCAAGCTGGCTGCGCAGTCAGAGAAGCTTCATTCGTCTACCCTCGCCCAGACGGATCGGGACCAATGAGGGCTGCTTTGCTGGCAAGTCACATGAACAACAAGAAATGGTGTCAAGGCTTTTGGCCGTTGTCGTACCCTTCGTGAACAAGAGCAAGGGGAGGTGATGCCATCCAGTCCAATCCGGCGACAGATGATCCCAGAGCATTTGTGAATTCAACAAACTCATTCGACAAGAGGAGGGGAAGATGAAAGCACGATCCGTTCTTGCAGTGGTTGCCATACTAGTCCTATTGTTGGGCGTGTTGGGCGTGGTCCCCGGTTTTGCCCAAGACCGTGTCCCAACGGGATCGAAAGATCCAACTTCTCCAACCGCCCTGACAACTGAAGATCTTACAGGCGCTCTCACCCCATCGGACCTGGCCAATAGCCTGGTGGGCACGGGCATTTCGATTTCCAACGTGACCTACACAGGCGCCGACGAAGCGGCCGGGACATTCAGCGGTGGCACCGGCATCATCGGCTTCGAATCGGGCATCATGCTCAGTTCGGGCGACATCATTAACGTCGTGGGTCCCAATGTCCAGGACGGTATTGGCACAAACAACGGGACCAGTGGCGACACTGACTTGACCGACCTGTCGGGATTCCCGACCAACGACGCCGCCGTCCTGGAATTCGACTTTGTGCCCGATGGCGATGCGGTCACGTTCAGCTACGTGTTTGCTTCCGACGAGTACAACGAGTACGTCCACAGCTCGTACAACGACGTCTTTGCCTTCTTTATCAACGGTGTGAACTGTGCGACCATCAACGGCGATCCGGTGTCCGTCAATACCATCAACAATGGCAATCCTTACGACACCGATCCGCGCGAGCACCCCGAATACTTTATCAACAACGATCTGGACGACGGGGGTGGGGCCATTGACACCGAGATGGACGGATTAACCGTGGTTCTCGCCTGCGATTCTGCCGTGACGGCCAATGAGACGAACCACATCAAACTGGCCATCGCCGACGCAAGCGACTATATCCTCGATAGCAATGTCTTTCTTCAGGCCGGCAGCTTCGAGGTGCCTGAGCCTGAGCCAGAAGAAGCGCCACCCTTTGTGCCCGAAGCTTCGACGCTTGTGCTGCTGGGCACCGGCGCTGCGGGCTTGGCCAGCTACGTAGGCCTGCAGATCCGCGCCCGGCGCCGCAAGTAGTGCCATACCCAGACCTTGATCGTCGAGAGCCACCGGGTGCCGTCCGGTGGCTCTCGACCATTGTACCACGGCTGCCTAGGTTGTAACCGATTCATGGCCAAAGACAAATCTGCCCTCGTCTCCTACCTTGTCATCGCCGGGTTGCTCCTCCTCCTCGCCTACCCTGCCCTGCTCTGGCTGGTCAGGTCGTGGATCAGCAATCCCTACTACAGCCACGGCTTTCTTGTCCTGCCCATCGCAGCGCTGCTAGCCTGGCGCAAGTGGCACCCCCTCAAAACCGAGCACCGGGACAGCCTGCGCTGGCCGGGCCTCGTCCTCATCTTGACCAGCCTGGCCGCCATCGTGTGGGCTATGCGCTGGCAAAGCTACTTTGTCAGCGCACTGGCTCTCGTGGTCCTGCTCACCGGCATTCTGTTCTACCTGGAGGGTTGGGCGCGCGTACGGCATTGGCTGTTTCCCCTGCTCTTTCTCGCTTTCATGGTCCCGCTGCCCTTCATCGACCTGGCCAGCCCCTGGCTCGAAGCCTTCACGGCGAACTCAGCTACATCGCTGGCCCACCTGGTCGGCATCGAGGCCGTGCAGCAGGGCGGCGAGATCACCCTGCCGGGAACAACCTTCGTCGTCGGCGCGCCGTGCAGCGGCCTGCGCTCGCTCGTAGCCATGGTCACGGTGGCCGTGGGCTGGATCTATGTCGTGGAGGGCCGGCTGTGGGCCAAGAGCTTGATGGTCGCTGCCGTGCTGCCCCTGGTGGCCCTGAGCAACGTGCTGCGCATCGCCATCCTCCTGGCCGTCGCCCAACTCTTTGGCCAGGAGGCGGCATTGACATACTACCACGACTGGTCGAGCCCGATCCTATTTCTTATGGCTCTGGCCCTGTTGTTGGTGCTTGGAAAGGTGTTGGGATGCTCCCGAGTGCGCGAAGACATCTTTTAGTCATCGTCCTGCTGCTGGTCGGCGTGGGCCTCACCTGGGGGCAGCGGCTGCGGGCCGACGCCCGGCTGACGGCAGAGCTGCCAGCCCCGGAGGCGCCCCTCCCCAGCGGGCCGGCGGCCGAGCACGTCTACTTTCTCGACGTAGAGGGCTGGTACCGCATCACGCCCTACGAAACGGTGGTGCGCAGCCCCTACGACCTCAGCGCCGAAACCACAGAGGCTATGGCTGCGGCGCTGCCCGCCACGCTGGGCGAATGGCAGCAGGTCGGCGAGGATGAATACGTCGGTGACGATCCGGCCGTGGTCTTTTACCTGAAGCATCCCACCGTGGCCCTGCAGCGAACCTACCGCAACCCGGCGGGGCAGGACGTGACCCTGGCCCTCATCGGCAACAAGGGGGAGGACAGCTTTTTGCTGTTCAGCCACACGCCCGAGACCTGCTATCCCGGCCGCCTGTGGAACGCGGTCGCCAGCCGCCAGGAGTCGGCCCTCATCGACGACCGCCCCATGCAGGCCCAATACCTGCTCACCGAGCACGCAGAGACCGGCCAGCGGCTGATGGTCCTCTTCTGGTACCTGTGGGACGACCCCCGGCGCGATTCGCAGGAGGGGGTCTTGTCGATGCGGGTCAACCTCTTTCTCCCGCCCGGCGCCAGCGAGGAGGAAATTCTGGCCCGGGCCTGGGATTTTGTGCGGGCTCTCTTTCCCAACACCCTCCCCTGGGAGCGCTTCTGAGCCAGGGCAGAAATGCCTTTTGCCCTACAGAACAAAAGGGCGCTGCGGGCCAGGAGCACAGAAGCGTCTGCCCGCCTCAGAAGCCGAGATCACGAGTTCCGCACATGCTGTTCAGCATCAAAAGCCCGCTTTGCCGCTTCAATCGTCAGGTCAATCACATCGCCGGAGTGCGCTTTGCTGGTAAAACCAGCCTCAAATTGCGAAGGGGCCAGGTAGACGCCCGCTCTCAGCACAAGCTGGAAGAATCGTCCAAACGCCTCCGTATCGCTCCGCTTGGCGCTGGCATAGTCGGTCACCGGTCCCTCTGTGAAGAAAGTGGAGAACATGGTGCCCACCTGCGTCTGATAGACGGGCACGCCCGCCTCGGCCGCTGCTTCTCCGACACCCCGGCAGAGCCGTTCGGTCTGGGCCACGATGTCGTCAAAGACGCCCGGCTTGCGCAGCTCGCGCAGCGTGACCAGGCCGGCGGTCATGGCCAACGGATTGCCCGAGAGGGTTCCGGCCTGGTACATCGGTCCGGCCGGGGCGACGGTCTCCATGATCTCCCGTTTCCCGGCGTAGGCGCCCACCGGCAACCCCCCGCCAATGACCTTGCCCAGCGTCGTCAGGTCCGGGTCGATGTCGTACATCTCCTGGGCGCCGCCCAGAGCCACGCGAAAGCCGGTCATGACCTCGTCGAAAATCAACAATGCGCCGTGATCCCTGGTCAGCGCGCGCAGGCCAGGCAAAAAGCCGTCCACTGGTGGCACGACGCCCATGTTGCCCGCCACCGGTTCCAAAATGACGGCCGCAATCTCATCCGGGAACTGGGCAAAGAGGGCCTCGACGGCAGACAGGTCGTTGAAAGGCGCCGTTAGCGTATCCTGCGTCGCGCCGGGGGGCACACCGGGGCTGTCGGGCAGGCCCAGCGTCGCCACGCCCGAGCCGGCCCGGACCAGGAGCATGTCACCGTGGCCGTGATAACCGCCCTCGAACTTGACG
>JASFTJ010000117.1:0-6847 GCA_050053615.1 Anaerolineae bacterium
GAATCCGGCCCACTCTCCTGGTCGGTCAAATTCGACGTGAGCAAGTGGGGATTCTTTCTGGCCCTCGACGGCGACCGCCCTGTCGGCAGCGCGACCGCCGCCTTTGACGCGCCAGGCGTGAGCATGCTAGAGGGCCGCAAGGACCTGGCTGTCCTGTGGGATATCCGCGTCCACCCGGATGAGCGAGGGCGTGGCATCGGCTCCAGGCTGTTTCGACGCACGGCGAATTGGGCCAGGCAGAGAGGCTGCGGTCAGTTGAAGGTCGAAACGCAAAACATCAACGCGCCCGCCTGCCGCTTCTACGCCAGCCAGAGTTGCAAACTGGGCGCCATCCACCGTCACGGCTACGCCCACTGCCCCCACGTTGCCCACGATGTCATGCTGCTCTGGTACCTGGACCTGTGAGAATCGAGTTTGGTTATGTCCGAACCGCTGCGGGTCATCGTCCACCTCGACCTGGATGCCTTTTTCGCCGCCGTCGAGGCGCTGGAGAACCCCGAGCTGGCCGGCAAGCCGGTGATCGTCGGCGGCCGACCGGAGGGTCGGGGGGTCGTATCCTCCGCATCCTACCCGGCGCGGGCCTTTGGCGTGCGCTCGGCGATGCCCACATTCAAGGCGCTTGAGCTCTGCCCTGAAGCAATCGTGCTGCCGCCGCGCCATCAGCTTTACCGCAAGTACTCACGGCGAGTGATGGCTCTTTTGCATGAGACATCCCCCCTGGTCGAGCAGATGAGCATCGATGAGGCCTACCTGGACCTCAGCAACCAGGTAGCAGCCTGGGACGAGGCCGTCGATCTGGCGCGCCAGCTACAGGCGCGTGTCCGCAGAAAGATAGACCTGTCAGCCTCACTGGGCGTCGCCTCCAACAAGCTCGTGGCCAAAGTCGCTTCCGACTATGACAAACCTGGCGGACTGACGGTCGTCCTTCCTGGGGAGGAGACCGCCTTCCTGGCCCCCTTGTCCGTGCGGGTGCTGTGGGGTATCGGGCCGGTCACTGCGCAGAAACTGGCCGAGATGGGAATCACCACGGTGGGCCAGTTGGCGAGGGTGAAGGAACCACAACTGAGGGCCCAGTTCGGCAGCCAGGGCGCCTCCATGGCCCGGCAAGCGCGCGGCATCGACAATCGCCCGCTCGTCACAGAGCACGAGCGCAAATCGGTGAGCCAGGAACGGACCTTCCGCCAAGATCTGGCGGATGCCAGACCGCTGAAACAGCGGTTGTGGCAGCTGAGTCAGGGCGTAGCCGAACATCTGCAACGTGCTGAACTGGCCGGCTCAACCATTTCTATCAAGCTGCGTTACGCCGATTTCACAACCCTGACCCGACAGATGACGCTGGATGTTCCCACAGACGATGAAAAGGAAATCTATCGCGTGGCGCGGGCCCTGCTGCAGCGAACATGGGAACGGGGGCGGCCCGTGCGGTTGCTGGGCGTGGCCGCCCACCAGCTCTCGCCGCCGGTGGGTCAGCTGTCGCTGTGGGACGAGCTTTCATCGTAGCCCCTTGGAAGAAAGCTCCTGTCTACCCAGATGGCCTCCTCGATCTGTTGAGAGAGCAGGATAGCACAATGAGAATGCGAGGCATGCAGTGTGTCATCCTCGCTGCCGGAAGAGGCACACGCCTGGGCCGCCTGAGCCGGACTCGCTCCAAAGCAATGCTGCCAGTCCTGGGCAAGCCCATGGTCGAGCGAGTCATGGAGCCCATACTCGCCCATGGCGTGAGCGATTTCACACTGGTTGTCAGCCCAGACGACGCCGAAATCGCCCACCACTTTCGCTACAGATCGAACGTCCGCCTGGTGCACCAGACCGAGCGTCAGGGCATGGCCCACGCCCTTTTCTGTGCAGCGCCACTCATCCGCGGCGACTTTGTTCTTTCCGCCTGCGACAGCATCGTCTCCGCGGAGCATGTGGGCCGATTAATGGCTGCCTGGCAGGCCGAACCAAGCCCCCATGCCGTGCTCGCGCTAATGACCGCAGAGCCGGAGCGACTGGGGGACATCGCCATCGTCGAAACAGACGGTCCACGCGTGACCCGCATCGTAGAAAAGCCGTCACCCGCGGAAGCTCCATCAGACATCACCAGCCTGCCACTCTACTGCTTCTCGCCGCGCATCCTGGACTATCTGCCCAAAGTGCCCCTTTCTCCCAGGGGCGAATACGAGCTACAGGATGCCATCCAGCTGCTCATCGAGCGTGATGGACACATCCGCGGAGTCATGCTCGACCAGCGGCTAACGCTGACAAATCCCAATGACCTGCTGACCATCAATCAACACTACTTGGCCCACAGCAACGATCCGCTGCTTGTCGCCGCTGACCAGGTCGGACCGAACGCACAGTTTGTCCCACCACTGCGCATCGAAGCTCGCACGGTTATCGGTGCGGACTGCACAATCGGACCTGGCGTTTATGTCGAGCAAGATTGCCGCCTCGGCGACGGCGCGACTATCCGGAATGCCATCATCCTGCGCGCATCCACCGTGCCAGATGGAGCAACCATTGAGGAAAAAGTCATCTCGCATTAGCAGTACAACCAAGACATGCTGAGCGACCGTAGCGAATGACAAGGTTCTCAGCAGCAGCCAAGTTGCCCATCCGCCCGGATGTTGGTATAATTCGCTCATTCGAAAAGTCCCGCAACTATGTGAATCTATTGGAGGCAAAGAGATGGGAAAGGAAACAAGGTTCTATCGGCGAGCTGAGGAATGGCTAGATCGACTGCTCGAGCTCAATCCAGTCGCCGCAACCCAATTGGGTGAGCATCGCTGGGATGACCAGCTCGGGGACCGAACCGCTGAGGCGCTAGAGAGCGAACATCAGGAGATCTTGAGCGCATTGGCCGAATTTCAAGCCATGGACACAACGGACTTCCAGCAGGATGCGCAAATCGACCACCAACTGACGAGCCAAATCTTCAAGTCGTTCGTGCGAGATTATGAGAAGGTCCAGGCCCACCAACGCAACCCCGGCTACTATCTGGATGAGGCCCTGAATGGCGTTTTTCTGCTGATCATGATTGAGTTTGCGCCCCTGGTTGACCGGCTAAAGTCCGCCCTCGGCCGCATGCGCGAGATTCCCAGATTGCTGAAGGAGGGCCAGCAGAACATCGTCCCGGCCAAAGTGCCCAGAGTATGGGCCGAGATCGCGCTGGAGCAAACTCAACAAGCCGACAGCCTGTTCATGGGCTTGCTGCCTGCCCTGGCCAGCCAGGCTCTACCTGAGCTGCAGGCCAGCGTTGGCCAGGCCGGTCAGGCTGCCGCCCTTGCAGTTCAGGCTTACGCTGATTTCATCAAGAACGACGTCCTTCCTCACGCTGCCGGCGATTTCGCGGCAGGCCGCGAACTGTTTGATGAAAAACTGCGCGAGGAACACATGGTGGATTACGACGCCGACCAACTCTTGGAGACCGGTTGGGAGCAGTTCCGCCAGACCCAGGCGCAAATTGAGGCTGTGGCGCAAGAGATCGACCCAGACAAGTCAGTTCGGGAAGTGCTGGAAGAGGCCAAGGCCAGCCATCCCGCCGCCGAGGACCTGTTGGACACCTACCGACAAGAGATGGCCGCCATCCGGCAGTATGTGATCGACCACGACATTGCTACCATCCCCGAAGGCGAGACGCTGCGCATCGTGGAAACGCCCATCTATCTGCGCCCCATCATCCCTTACGGAGCCTACTTGCCCCCCGGCATCCTCGAAGAGAAACAGGAAGGGCTCTTTCTCGTCACGCCGGTAGACCCCGAGTCGCCCCCGGAAGAGCAGGAGCAAAAGCTCAAAGGGCACAACTGGGCCAAGCTACCCGTCGTCGCTCTCCACGAGGCCTATCCTGGACACCACCTGCAACTGATTTGGTCCAACCGGCAGGAGACCATCCCCCGCCGCATGGGCGCGTTCCTGGCCACACTCTTTATCGAGGGCTGGGCCTTCTACTGCGAAGAGCTTCTGGAGCAGATGGGCTACATTGCCGAGCCGGTCCAACGCCTGGGGCGGCTGTCCGACCAACTGTGGCGCGCGGCGCGAATCATCCTCGATGTTTCGTTGCACACCAAGGGCATGTCGGTGGATGAGGCAATCAGCTTTTTGGTTGAGGAATGCCAACTGGAACCGGCCAACGCCAAAGCTGAGGTCCGCCGCTACACCCAGACGCCAACCCAGCCCCAATCCTACTTGATGGGCAAGCTGGCCATCCTAGAGCTGGTGGAAGACTACCGCCGCGCCCACCCGGATGCTTCGCTGCGTGAGCTACACGACGCCATCCTGGGCTGCGGTTCGCTGACACCTCAGCTTATGCGGCGACAGCTAGGGCTGTCTTGAAAGCACGGACAGGGGCGGTCCTGGACCAGCCTCTCGTCCGCCCGCTACTTGTTCGCATGAAACGTTATCCCATCCCGGCACAGGAGACACGCGCCGAAATCCGCGTGTCGAACTCGCGCTTTATCGCCACCGCCGCGCCGGTGTTCAGCGTGCAGGAAGCCAAGGCGTTCGTCGCCCGCATCGAAGAGGAATTTGCCGATGCCACCCACAATGTGCCCGCCTACCTCATCGGCCACGGCGCGTCGGTGATCGCGCACTGTCACGACGATGGCGAGCCATCGGGGACGGCTGGGCGGCCCATGCTGGCGGTGCTTCGCGGGAGCGGCCTCGGCGACGTGGCGGTCGTGGTGACGCGTTACTTTGGGGGGACCAAGCTGGGCACCGGCGGCCTGGTGCGAGCTTATGGCGATGCCGTCCGCGCCGTATTGGATGTGCTGCCCCGCGCGGAAAAAGTACCTACGCACACGGTGCTCATCGCCACGCCCTACCCGCTGTTCGAGCGCGTGCGCCTGGCCATCGAGGCCCACCACGGGCGGATCTTGCACGAGGAATTCGGCGCCGACGTGGCGATCAGGGCTCAGTTCCCGGTAGAGCATTTTCCTGCGTTCCAGAGCGCCCTGCAGGAGCTATCCCGCGGGGCGCTCCAGGCGGACATCATCAAGACCCAAAAAGACACCATCATGCCCCTCTAGGCAACTTGACATCCCGTCGCCGTGGGGGTACACTTTCCCCTGATGGTCAACTATGTGTGGTTCGGAATCGCATTGGCAGTGCTGAGTTTCCTGGCCTGGCGCACCAAGCGCGTCTGGGTAGACGCCGGTCGCCGCGGCTTGGAGCTTGCTCCGCGGCTGGGCTGGTCGCTCCTGAGTGCGTTCGCTCCGAACCTCTACTGGTGGGGCGTGCGCATCAAAGCCATGGCTCCGGAAGAACAGGCCGAGCTTGTCGCCCGCGAGACCCAAGCGCTGGAGTTGAGCCAGGCTGACAGCCTGCGCTGTCCCTTGTGCTGGACCGAGATACCCCACGCCTGGACTCTGACAGCCGGCGGGCGTCCCACAGTTGCACCTGGCCCCATCGAATGCAGCCACTGCGACTTCCGCTTGGATGCCTGCCGCCACTGCGCTCACTTTTTGCCTGGCCCGCCGGCCAGTTGGGGGCAGTTCAGCGGACTTTCCAACGACATAACCTCTGGCCGTTGCAACCACTACCAGTCATGGCAGCCGGTGGAACAGGTCTGCCCGCCAGGCATCGCCCGCCAGATGAAAGCTCGCAGCTACGAACGCGTCCGCGCCCCGCGTCCCATCGTCGATAGCTTTTTCCCGCCCGACTCGTGCAACGCCTTCCGGCCCGATCGCTCACGTCTGCGCAAGAGCCAGGTCCGCTGGCCCGATCCACGCCGAGCGGCGCTCCTGCGTGTGCTTGCGCCACCGGCCTCGTTGGCATCGACGCAAACCACGGAAACGCCCCCTGCTGACGAGCAGTGGCTGTTATGAACCGGCCTCACAGGAGATAGAACATGGCCGATAGACTGGACCAAATCCTGGTGATTGACCTCGAAGCCACTTGCTGGCAGAAAGCCCCCCCAGCCGGACAGGACCACGAGATTATCGAGATTGGCCTGTGTATCCTCGATGTCAGCACCGGCGAGCGCTGGGAAAACCGCAGCATCCTTGTCAAGCCGACGCACTCTACGATCAGCGACTATTGCACCGAGCTGACAACGTTGACTCAGGAGAACGTGGATGCGGGCATCCCGCTCCGCGGGGCCTGCCACATACTCGTGGAGGAATACCGCTCCAAGGAACGTCTTTGGGCCAGCTATGGCGACTATGACCGACGACAGTTTCAGCGGGAGTGCGAGGCCCGCGGCATCGAATACCCTTTTGGCCCCGGTCACATCAATGTCAAAAGCCTGTTCGCCGCGATCCACAACCTGCCCAAGGAGCCCCCCCTGGATCAGGCGCTAAAGATGCTTGGCTTCCCGATGGAAGGAACCCACCACCGCGGAGGGGACGACGCGTGGAACATCGCCCGGATTCTGGGGCACATCCTACTCGGCGCGAGGCAGGCTTTGTAGAGGAGCAACAGTATGGGCGAGCTGACTTCCAAGTTTCTGGGTGGCATGATCGGCAGCGCTCTCGGCGACGCCATCGGTGAGATGGCCTTCCGCCGTCCCAGCCAGGCAGGCCTCCGCGCCTGGATCGGCCAGGCAGAGCGGCTGGTCTACACCGACGACACGGCCATGGCCCTGGGTCTGGCCGAATCGCTCGCGGAGGTCGGCGGAGTCGACCCGCAGCGACTGGGGGACACCTTCCGGGCCAACTTTGTGCAGGAGCCCTGGCGAGGCTACGCCTCCGGTCCGCCCACCGTGTTTGCTTTGGTGGAACGACAGGGGATGACGTACGTCGAGGCTGCCCGCAGTCTATTCGGCGGGGAGGGGTCGTTCGGCAATGGGGCCACCATGCGGATCGCGCCGCTGGGGCTGTTCTTTCACGGCGCTCCCGATCTCTACGAGCAAGCTCGCGCCTCGGCCGGC
>JASFTJ010000118.1:0-6836 GCA_050053615.1 Anaerolineae bacterium
ATAGAGGTGACGGTTCGCTTCCTGCGCAAGCGGCGATGATAGGTCACGGCAAAGCGGTGTGCCTCGTCGCGGATGCGCTGCATCAGGTACAGGCCCTCCGACGCCCGGGGCAACCTCACCGGATCGGATCGATCCGGAACAAAGATCTCTTCCTCTTGCTTGGCCAGACCTACGGTGGGCACAATGTCGCGCAGGTTGTACTCGTCCAGCACCTCCAGCGCCACGTTGAGCTGCCCTTTGCCTCCGTCAACCACTAGCAGGTCGGGCAGCAGTTCCCACGCCGATTTCTTGCTGCCTGGCTTTGTCTTTGGATCGGGCTCGGTGGCGCGCCGAAAACGGCGGCGCAGCATCTCCCGCATACTGGCATAGTCGTCGGTCCCCTCCACGGTGCGGATCCTGAAGCGCCGGTAATCGCTCTTGCGGGGCACGCCCTTGACAAAGACGACCATCGCCCCGGTGGTGGCTGTACCCCGTGTGGTCGAAATATCGTAGCATTCGATGCGGTTGGGCGGCGTCTCCAGGTCCAGGTGCTCTTGCAGTTCGGCCAGGGAATTGGCCTGTTTGCCTTCATCCACCATCCACTGGGCGCGGAGGTGCTTTAGCGTCTCGGCGGCATTTTCAGCAGCCATCTCTACCAACTCTCGCTTGTGGCCACGTCGTGGCACCTTGAGCACCACTTTGTTGCCCCGCCGGCTGCGCAGCCATGTCTGGATGACCAGCGCCTCATCGATCTCGTGGGGTAGCAAGATTTCGGGTGGCACGTAGGCCGCCTCGCCGTAGAACTGCTTGACGAACGAGGCCACAATCTCGGTGTCCGTCTCTTCGGCCGCGCCGTCGAGAACAAAGTACTCCCGGCCGATGAGACGACCATGGCGGATGAAAAAGACCTGCACGCAGGCATCGCCGTCGGCCCGGGCAAAGGCGATGACGTCCTGGTCGGCCATGGCCGCCGAGACGATCTTTTGCCGCTCGATGACCTGCTCGATGGCGGCCAACTGGTCGCGGTACGTGGCCGCCTGCTCAAACTCCAGTCGATCGGCGGCGTCCTGCATCTTGGCCTCCAGGTTGGCCACGATCTCGTCCGACTTGCCTGTGAGGAAGTGACACAGGCCATCAATCATGGCCCGGTACTCTTCTTTGCTCGCCGCGCCGATGCACGGCCCCAGGCAGAGGCCAATGTCCAGGTAAAGACAAGCCCTCTCGTCCTGACCCGTAATGGTTCGGTTGCAGGTGAGATAGGGAAAAACGCGGCGAAGGGTGTGGAGCGTCTGTTGCACGGCCCAGGCGGCCGTGAAGGGGCCGAAATAACGGGCGCCATCCCGCCGCATCCGCCGCACAATCTGTACCCTGGGGAAATCCTCTTGCCAGGGGACCTTGATGTAGGGGTAGCGCTTGTCGTCCTTGAGTCGGACGTTGTATTTGGGCTTGTGGCGCTTGATGAGATTGCTTTCGAGAATCAGCGCTTCCAGCTCTGAGGCGGTGACAATAAAGTCAATGTCGGCGATGCCGGTGACTAGTCGCCGGATCTTGGCATGGTGGGCGGCCGAGGCGTGAAAATAGGACCGTACACGGGCGCGCAGGTTTACCGCCTTCCCCACGTAGAGAATGCGTTCCTCCGTGTCCTTCATCAAGTAGACGCCCGGCTTGGTCGGTAGCGCGTCTAGTTTCTCCTGCAGGCGCTGAGATACATTGCTGACCATAAACCT
Organism: Anaerolineae bacterium; assembly: GCA_050053615.1. Lineage (GTDB taxonomy): Bacteria > Chloroflexota > Anaerolineae > JAAYZQ01 > JAAYZQ01 > JASFTJ01. The sequence continues at coordinate 1,707 of JASFTJ010000118.1, forward strand.
ATTCTAGCACAGATGATGCGAGATGCAAGTCAAAGCAATTTCTGTGCCTCTTTCCCTCATTCTGTGCTCGATGCCCCACGAGTCGCCGATCTAGATACTGGCCAGCGCCTGATCCAGGTCGGCGATCAGGTCCTCAGCGTCCTCAATGCCCAGGGCATAGCGCACCAAGTTGTCCTTGAGCCCCGCCGCCCGCCGCTCCTCAGGGTCCAAGGAAAACAGCGCTGCCGCCTGCTCGACAATGCTCTCCACGCCGCCCAGCGTCGGGCCGATGTAGGGCAGGCGCAGCGCGTCGATAAAGCGGCCCGTCCTCTCGAAATCGCCGTCGATCTCAAAGCTAACCACACCCCCAAACCCGGCCATCTGGCGGCGAGCCAGGTCGTGGTCGGGGTGATCGGCCAGACCGGGATAGTGGACGCGGCGCACGGCGGGGTGCCCTTGCAGAAACCGGGCGACGCGCAGTCCGGTCTCGTTCTGGCGGCGAACCCGCAGGTCGAGGGTTTTCAGGCCCCGGATCAAGAGATAGGCGTCGTGGGGGTTGCCCATGCCGCCCATCACGCCCCGGGCGTGTTGGATGTCGACCAGGCGCTCGCGCGCGCCGACGAGCACGCCGGCCAGCAAGTCGTTGTGCCCGCCCAGGTACTTGGTCGCGCTGTGGGCCACCAGGTCCACGCCCAGGGCCAGGGGCCGCAGGTTGAGGGGCGTGGCAAAGGTGCTGTCCACCAGGGTCAGAGCGCCCTGCTGCCGGGCCGCCTCGACCATGCGCGCCAGGTCCACGACGCGCAAATAGGGGTTGGTCGGCGTCTCGGCAAAGAGCAGGCGGGTGTTGGGTCGCATGGCGTCGGCAAAGGCATCCGGATCGCCGGGCTCGATTAGCGTCGTCTCGATGCCCCAGCGGCTGAGAAAGGTAAGGGCGAATTCTCGCGTGCGATGATAGCAGTCGCGAACCATGACCACGTGGTCGCCGCTGGACAGCAGGGTTGCCAGGGTAGTCGTAATGGCGCACATGCCACTGGCAAAGAGCAGGGCCTGCTCGCCGCCCTCCAGGGCGGCCAGCTTGCGCTCTGCTGCACTCTGAGTTGGGTTGCTGTAGCGGCCATATTCGTCGCGCAGCGCCAGGTCGCCGGCTGCGCTCCGCGCCATAAAGTCCAGGATCTCGGCGCTGTCGCGAAAGGTGTAGGTAGACGTCTGGACGATGGGCGTGGTCAGCGCGCCATACGGTTTGCGTTTCTCCTCCCCGGCGTGAACGGCTTGTGTCGAATCAGTCATAAATCGCTCCTCTCTTTTGAAAATACCCCTCTCACCCCAGTCCCGCCAAAGGCGCAAACAGCGTGTCTCCCCCAGGGGAGAGAGAGCTTGCCCCCCTCCCTTGGGAAAGGGGGAAATGGCTGCACAATCTACCCTTTTCGTCCCCGGCGAGCTGGGGATCCTGGTAATTACCCATAAGCTCTTTCGTCAAGCTGGCCGGGCTCCCCCGCTGCGCAAGTCCCCTTCGGGGATGTGCCTGACCGGCACTGGACAGGCCATGCCCGGCTTTTTGCCCCAAAATGGAATAAAACGGCGGCGTGGAAGCTGCCTCCGCCGGAGAAAAAGTCTTGCCAGTGGACTTGTGGGCAATCACCAAGAGGATCATGTTGACTCCTTTGCGGTGTATCGGGCCTTTGCCATCGGAGAGGAGTGGAGAAAGAAAAAGCCTCTCCCCCCGGGTATCGGTTGAAGAGGCTTTTGGTACCAACACAAGGCTCTCATCTTCCAGATCCCGCTGCGGGTCTGCCGGACTTGGCACCTGGAGCTCCAAATCGCTCTGGTTGCCGAGGTTTCACAGGGCCGGTCCCTCCACCTCTCTCGATGAAAAAGGTCTCATCCGTGCCTGACCCACGAGTTAGGTCAGGCCTATTCGATTGGCGGCGAGTGTATCACAGGTCCCCCAGAATGTCAAACGGCAAACTTGACGAACTCGGCCGAATGTGCTATCATCTGGCCCAGGAAACAAGAAAGGAAGCGAACGACGTGCAAGTCCAGAAAAGAACGTCACAAGTACAGATGTCACGCCAGCTGACGGCCCTGCAGCCGGCGCTTCCTTTTGCGATCCATCATCATAAGCCCTAGGATGAGGTGCCCCGCCGGGGCGCGGGCGTCTGCCCACATGCCTCATCCTAGAAGACTGGTCAACCGGCCGGTCTTTTTTTGTTGTCTGCGAGAAATGGACGTGACCATGACGTTATCCAATTTACGCACCCAAGTGCCCCACGGCGTCCAGGACCGCTTCCTGGTCGAGGCGGTCCGTCGCCGCCGGGCAGAAGATGCGCTGCGTCGGGAATTCGCGCGCTGGGGCTACGGCGAGGTTATCCCGCCTACCTTCGAATACTATGACAATCTCAGCGTGGGCGCCAGCCCCGAGTTGCGACGGGCGATGTACCGCTTTTTCGACCGCGAGGGGCGCACCCTGGCCCTGCGCGCCGACTTTACGCCCCAAGTGGCCCGCATGGCCGCCACCAAGCTCTTTGACCGGCCCCGGCCCCTACGCTGCTTCTACGTCGGCAGTGTCTTTCGCTGCGAAGAGCCCCAGGCTGGGCGCAAACGCGAGTTTACCCAGGCCGGCGTCGAGCTGCTGGGCGCCGACACCCCGGCCGCAGACGCCGAAGCCGTCGCCTTGGCCGTGGCCGCGCTGGAAGCCCTGGCCCTACGCGACGTCCAGGTCAACCTGGGCCAGATGGCCTTTTTTCGCGCCTTGGCCGAGGGGCTGCCGACGGAGGTCATCGCACCCATCCGCGAGGCCATTGACCAGAAGAACAGAGCCCGCCTAGCCGATCTGTTGGGCGCCGCGCACTTGACCGGCGCCCGGCGCGACCTGCTCTTTCATCTGCCCGACCTCATCGGCGGAACCGAGATCTTGGACGAGGCGCGGGCGCGGGCGGCGGATCTGCCCCACGCGGCGACGGCTCTGTCCGCCCTCGAGCGCCTGGACCAGGTCCACGGCTTGCTGGACGCCTACGGCGTCGCCGAGCGCGTGATCCTCGATCTGGGCGAAGTGCGCGGCATGGACTATTACACCGGCATCACCTTCCGGGGGCTGGCCCCCGGCCTGGGCTGGCCCCTCGTCAGCGGCGGGCGCTACGACGACCTCGTCGGCCACTTTGGCCGCCCCCTGGCCGCCGTCGGCTTTGGCCTGGGCATCGAGCGGGCACTGCTGGTCCAGGCCCGCCAGGGCACGCCGCCGCCCTCGGTAGCGCCCGACGTGCTGGTCCGCGACGGCGAGCAGGCCGATTCCCTGACCTTCGTCCAACGCCTCCGCGCCCTCGGCCTCCGCGTCGAGGTGGACGTCCTGGGCGGACAAGACCCCGCCTCCCGCCCTGACGTCCCCCGCACCCTGCGCCGCACCGCGTCCGGCTGGTTGCTGACAGACGAGGCCGGCGAGCGCAGCCTGTCAGAAACCGCCCTGCTCCAAAAAGCTAACACTTGGTCATCCCAATCCCCATACCTGATACCCAATTTTGAGGAGACCCAACCATGAACCCTTTGACCATCGCCCTGCCCAAAGGCCGCTTGCTGGAACCGGCGGCGGACCTCTTTCGCCGCTTGGGCTGGCCCTGCGACCTGGGCAATGGCTCGCGGCAATTGCTCGTCACCGAAGCCAACGCTGCGGACGGCAGCCGGGGAGACGTGCGCTTCCTGCTGGCCAAACCCGCCGATGTGCCCGTCTATGTCGAATACGGCGCCGCGGATCTGGGCATCGTCGGCCAGGACGTGCTCTGGGAGAGCGGGCGCGACGTCTACGAACCGCTGCAACTCGGCTTCGGTCGTTGCCGGTTGGCGCTGGCCGGCACGCCGGCGCAGCAGGGTCGCAACTTTCGCCTGGCGACGGGTCTGCGCGTGGCGACCAAGTATCCCCGGCTGGCCCGCGCTCACTTTCAGAAGCAGGGCCTCTCTGTCGAGATCATCCCCCTGGCCGGCTCTATCGAGCTGGCCCCGCTGGTGGGCCTGGCCGACCTGCTGGTAGACCTGGTGGAGACCGGCCGCACCCTGCGCGAGAACGGCCTGGCCGAGCTGGAGACCCTCGTCGGCTGCCAGGCGACCCTGATCGTCAATCGCGTGTCCCACCGGCTGCGCCTGGCCGAGATCCGCCGGCTGCTCGCCGACCTGGAAACGCTGACCCAAGGAGGCGCTCCGTGAGCATCCGCATCATCGAAGGCTTTGCCGCTGCCCGCGAGCACGTTGCCCGGCTGCGGTCCGGCGCAGAAACCGCCCTGCCCGCATCCCTGGCCGAAGGGCTGCGCGGGGTCTTTGGCCGCGATCTCTCGCCCCAAGAGGCGGTGACCCAGATCGTGGCCGACGTCCGCCGCGAGGGCGACGCCGCCCTGCGCGACTACAGCCGGCGCATCGACGGCGCCGACCTCGAGACCTTTGCCGTGGACGCCGGGGCCATCGCGGCGGCCTACGCTGCCACGCCCTCCGACCTCCGCGACGCCCTGCACCTGGCCGCCGATCGCATCCGCGCCTTTCACCAGCGGGAACCCCGCCAGTCGTGGCTGGAGTGGGACGGCGAGGGCGGCGCCTTGGGACAGATGATCCGCCCCCTGCAGCGGGTGGGCGTCTATGCGCCGGGCGGCGCGGCCGCCTATCCCTCGTCGCTGCTCATGGCCGCCATCCCGGCCCAGGTGGCCGGCGTCGAGGAAATCATCATCGCTACGCCCCCCGTCCTTCGACACCGAAACGACAGCGGTACTCCGCAAGCTCAGGATGCACCACGGGCTCAGGGCGCGCCCGTGGTCCTGGCCGCGGCCCACGTCGCGGGCCTGGAGCAGGCCTATCTGCTAGGCGGGGCGCAGGCCATCGCCGCTTTGGCCTATGGCACCGAGAGCGTGCCTCGCGTGGACAAGATCGTCGGTGCTGGCGGGCTGTTCGTCACGCTGGCCAAAAAGCGGGTCTATGGCGACGTGGGCATCGACGGGCTCTACGGTCCCACCGAGACGCTGCTCCTCGCCGACGAGTCGGCCGCGCCGGTCACCGTCGCCGCCGACCTGCTGGCCCAGGCCGAGCACGACCCGCTGGCCACCGCCCTGCTGGTCACGCCCTCGGCGCGGCTGGCCGAGGCGGTGCAGGCCGCGGTGGCCCGCCAACTGCCCGCGCTCG
>JASFTJ010000119.1:0-6835 GCA_050053615.1 Anaerolineae bacterium
ATGTTTTTGTCAAAGAATAGGCCGGGGATCTTGATGCCGTCCGGATAGACCTTGTCCAAGACCAACATGGGCGCCTTGGGCTCATAGTAGACCCACTCGACCTCTGGTTCGTAGAGGTGCACATTGCGCAGCCCATACTTATCGGTGACCAATTTGTGTTTGTTGTCTCGCTCACCGATGTAAGCATCGACGACTACCGTTCGGTTGTGAGCGGCGATTAGGTTCTGGAAGCCATCCTCCAGCAGGGTGCGGATCACCCCCTCCAACTGCCAGGGCGCTGTCGAACAAGCAGGATACCACTGTTGCCAAGAAATGTTGATCTTTAGAAGTGTCTCTCGATCTCGAGGCAAGGCCGCTTCATAGTCGGCCAACTTGAGCAGCCGCCGGTAATCATTCAACACAGTTTCCGGCCGCGTACGGAGTACTGCCACTCGCCCCCTACCGGAAAAGTTTTTGTCAATCACAATTCGCCTCCCATGTTCTACGAGAATCAGTCCAGACCAAGTTCCACCATCTGGCCAAGAGATCGAGGCGTAGTATAACGCAATTCAGGTATAATGTCCAGCGAAGGACATCCCTTCCTTATCGTGCGGAGCCAAGCGGCCCTGGAAGAGGAGGAAAGCAAGACCATATCTCACGGCGTCGGGGGGGCTGGCTGGCCCGCGACCTACGATGGAGGGGACAGCGTCATAGCCGCACCCAGGCCAACCCCTTCGATATGGACCTCAATACGATGCCGTGGGCTTCCCGGCAGGGAGTCCACACTTGGACTCCCTGAGAGTCCCCCTGATGAGCGCTGACAGGAATTTGGAGAGTGCTGATCGACCCTCTCCCTCCCACGCTATCAACACTTTAAAGGGAGACCACCGAACTCCTGATTTGACCTCTAGAATGTTGTCCAGAAACAACGGTTATGCTATAATGGTCTGGGGGTGCTTCTCTATCCGTCCTCTTTTACATTTTGAGGAGTATGCCAATGGAAACACCACAAGCTATAGCAATTCGAAACAGGATCATCGGCGTTCTGGTCAAGCGCACGCGTCTCAGAATGGGCAAGAGCCAGCGAGAATGCGCCGAATTCTTGGGTTGTAGCTCCTCCATGTTCCGCAAGTACGAACATGGAGAGCGAGGATTATCTCTGTCCCGGTTGGAGGCTTTGGCCTACCTGTTCGATGTGCCGCCGGCCAGCCTATGGGACGAAGAACACCCCCTACCCAATGACCCGGCAGAGGAAGCATTGCCCATGGAAGAGCTGATGCTCTTGCGACGAAAAATCCTGGCAGTGCAATTTCGGCAATGCCGTCACACCGCCGGCCTGACCCAGCGCGAGATGGGTGAGCTGCTGGGTTGTTCGGCCAGCACGATCTCGGGCTATGAACGGGCAAAGCGGGACATTCCGCTGGCCGAGCTAGAGCTCGCCGCCAAGCACTGCGGGCAAGGGTTGGACGATTTCCTCGACGACCAGACTATTCCCTTGGGTCCTGCTGAGCAGGATCGACAAGCCTTGGCCTGCCTGAGCGAACTGCCACCTGATGTGCGAGAATTCGTGCTCAGGCCCACCAACCTCCTCTATTTTCGCGTCGCGATGCTGCTCAGTTCTCTCAAAGCCGATAGTCTGCGACGGATCGCAGAGATTCTGCTGGACATCACCTATTAAGGGCAGACTTGGCACTGAGAGCTGGAAGTCTGGCGCTAAAGGGAAGAGGTGGATTCAAACGTGAATAGCTCGGCTGCCGATACAGGAGTTTCATGTGCAACGCTATCGTTGACAATGAAAATGCATCTCCTGATGCCCTTTTTCGACTCTGCAAAAACGATAGGCTCACCACTCTGACAGTTTCCATGGCTATCTGTCGGGTTAGGATATTCTGTGCACCATGATTCTGGAGGATACAACCTGAGACTCAACAGGGTCTAGACAGAAAGGACATACCTCCTACCTTGCTTAAGAAGCTTCGAACGCTCCTAGAGCACCGAAATATGGAGGATCTAGCCTCGGAAGCACTGTCTATCCTCATGGCAAGTTTTGGCGCGACGGCGGGCTCCATGTTTTACGTCGCACGCCCGCCGCTGCAAGTGCGTCGAGGCGTGATGCCCAAGACCCTCCTGGCGCACGTGGAGCAGTGGGAAACTAGGGTCGAGCAAAAGCTCCTCACCAGTCCTTGGAAGATTGCAGAACACGAGGATTCCCTTTGGGTTTCCCAGCCCAAAGAGGGGAATGAACACGCTATAGTTTACTCTTTGCTCCTAGAAGAGCATACAGTGGTCGGCACGGTTTGCCTTGTCTTTCCATCAGAATATCGCCTCACCAGTGATCAACGGACCGACTTTAAAACCCTCCTTGGAGCGCTAGGCCCAACCATGAGCCTGGTCGAAGAACTTTGTCTTCTCAAGGAACGCCTGGGACAATTGAGTCTATTTTACCAGGTAGCCCAATCCACCGCTGCAACCTTTGACTTGAGCAAGGTCTTGAAGGACATCATGCAGCTGGCGACAGCTGTGCTTAACGGAACCGCATCGGCCCTCATGCTGATCGACGAAGAAAGACAGGAGATGGTTTTCGAATACGCGCACGGGGAAATGGGAAACATCCTGCACAAGCAACGCGCCCCCTTGAACCAAGGAATTGCTGGTTGGGTTGCCAATAACGGGATGCCTGCCGTGGTCAACAATGTCCATGAGGATCCGCGGTTCAGCCCTTTGGTAGACACGCGAACGGGTTTCCTCACCGAATCGGTGATCTGTGTCCCGCTGAAACTCCGCGGCAAGATCGTCGGCGTTCTAGAAGTGCTGAACAAGCGGAGTAAACAGGGTTTCGATTCAGAAGATCTGAATCTGATGACCACAACCGCCAACCAGGCGGCCATTGCCATCGAAAGGGCTCAGCTTTACCAGAGCCTGCGCGACGAACGGGATCGGATCATCCAGGCCCAGGAAAACGTGAGACGCCAGGTAGCCCAGAATCTACACGACGGCACGGTTCAGTACCTCTCAGCTATCTCGATGAGCATCGATCTCCTGGAACATCTTTTGAACTACGATCCGGAGGGCGCCCAAGTCGAGTTGCAGTCTCTCCGCAGTCTCACACATGAAGCGACGAGGCAAGCTCGTCTGGCCCTGTTCGAACTTCGACCCGTCATCCTCGAAACGCAGGGGCTAGTCCCGGCCCTGCAATCCTACGTCCAGCAGTTGCAGCGTAGCGAGGAATTTGGTACTCACTTTGAAACGCCCACCTCTCTCCCGGAACTAGGCACCGCCGTTGCGGCCACCATCTTTTCGATCATTCAGGAAGCCGTAACCAATGTGAAAAAGCACGCATCCGCCCGCGATGTGTGGTTGCGACTCTCGATAGAGGAAGATTGGCTGCAGGTCATCATCGAGGACAACGGAAAAGGATTTGACCTCAACGCGGTGAAACAGAACTATGACCAGCGAGGCAGCATAGGCCTGCTGAGCATGAGGGAACGGGCGGCATTGATTGAGGGACGCCTAGAGATCGAATCCAAGACGACGCCTCCCCACTCGGGCACCGAGGTGATCCTGCGGGTCCCCCTGCCACGCGAGAATACAGAGGCGGACAAACAATCCATTCAGACATAACAAGGAGGCTTTATGGCAAACTTGGCAGAAGCCCAGCGGCAGTACGAAAGAGGACTGGATGCTCACCGTGTGGGTGAGTACGAAGAGGCTCTGGAGGCCCTGAGCCGCGCCCGCGATCTCTACGCTGAGGCTGGTGACCGTGATGGCGAGGGCAAAGTGCTCAACGATATGGGGGTAGTCTGTGTCGAAATGGAGGAATGGGACCAGGCCGAGATCTTTTTGGAGGAAGCGCACACCATCCGCATGAGTTTGCAGGATCGTTCCGGCGAAGGCATGACGCTGGGCAACCTGGGCATGATGTACGCTCGTCAAGGTGAGGAAGAAAAAGCGATTCACGCGTACGAGCGGGCCCTCGATATCTTTCAACAACTAGGCGAGCGAGGAAACGAAAAGGCCATAGCCCGCCAGCTGAGCAAGTTAAAGATGAAAAAGGGTCGATTCTTGGAGGCCCTGGGGGATTATCAGGAAGAGCTGGAAGACAGAGAGGCCCCCAGCGGCGCGCAAAAGATCGCCCACCGCCTGTTCCGCCTGCTGGGACGGGTGTCCAGCGCTGGCACAACCGAAGGAGATAACGAGGACGACTGAAACGCCCTCCAACGTTTCGACGCCACTGAGCCAACGCGGCACTTGTCCCGCCATTGCCTGTCTGCAAATGGCTAGGTCAATCTTCCCGATTCACCCCTTCTAGCTGCGGACACCCGAGCCCGGTCGGGGAGGATATACCCGATCCGCGCCACCGTCGCCGCCCCCCTGGCACGGACCACCATCAACGAGTACAACGGTCGGCGGTTGGTCAAGGTCACGGACCACTACCTGCCCGGCCGGCCGGCTTCTTGTGGTCGGCGCTGCGGGGCAATACCTGGCCGCCGGTCGAGGCCGATCCGGAGCAGGAACGCCGGGAGCGGTGGCGTGCCTGGGTTCGCGAAAACGAGGAGGAGCCTGATATTCCACGCCGCAGCCGCCACGAGGACACAAGTGGGGTGGAGGGGGTGTGGCGGGCTTCGCCCGCCCGCCACATCCCCTCCACCCCGGTTTGTTGAGAAGGTACCTCTTTCCTATCACAAGCTTTCGGCTTGCAAGCCAAGTGATCTTTGTCCACACTACAGCCACGAAATCGGTACAGATCGATCATAGCATACCATCCTCAACTGACCCTCAACATACTCTCCCAGGGCTGCGAGAGAAGAGGCGGTACCGTCATAGGTGACGGTACCGCCCCGGATAGTCTGGCGGATTTGCACCCCTGCCCTGGTTACGGCGAGTTGCGCAGGACCAGTGGCAGGTAGACTCGGATGATGAGCCCACTGGGTACCTCCACCGGAGGCAGGTTGCCCTCTTGCGACCGTACCGGCTCGTCCTCGTCGAGCACGAAGGCCAGTCCGCCCGACGGGTTGACCGTCACCCGCAGGTGGTAGGTACCCGCGGTCGCCTCGTCCGTGGTCAGGGTGAAGGAGATCTGGCCGCTGCCGTCGACCGGGAACTGGCCCAGCAGGTGGTTGTTGGCAACAATGAAGGCGGTGCCATCCGGTGGAAAGCCGCTGCCGGTGACGTTGAAATAGCTGCCTGGCGCTCCGCTGTTGTAATTGATCCCCAGGTCCGGAGCCGGCGCCGCAGCAAAGGCGTCCCACCTGCCCGCTTCGTCGGGAAAGTCCGGGTTGTGCAGCAGGGTCAAGGTTTTGGTGTTCGGATCAGCCGAGTCCAGAGAGAACGGCCCCGTGCCCAGCCAAAAGTGACCGCGTACCGCATGCCAGGCCTGCAGGTTCGCCCACCGGGCGTCGGCCTCTGCCGTGTCGATATAGTTGCCCAACGTCGGATCGTAGGGGACGTAATCCTCGGTGGCCGATAGGTCCATCCAGCCCTCCAGCGCGCCCAGGCTGGGGCCGGCGGTGAAATCGGTCCATGGCACGCCGAGGTCATTTGCCTTCCCTTCCGAGAAGGCCAGTTGTCCCGCCGCCTCGGCGCGGATGGCGGCGGCGAGGTTGTGCCAGGCGCCGGGGCCCTCCTCATAGTTGGGCCACCACCCCACAGCGCTCAACTCGGCGTCCAGTTCGAACCGGTCATCGTAGGTCGCGATCACCAGCGGATCGGTGGACTCGATCTGGACACCCCGGAAGTGCGACAGAAAATCTTCGAGGTCACCCTCCGCCTCCTGGTCATAGATGGCGCTGGCCGGCTTGCCCCGGTCGAAGCGCAGGATCATGCCCATGACAAAGTCGGCCAGGTCGAGGGGGCTGCCGTCGTGCCAGGTCACGGTGGAAAAGAGGTCGGCAGGGTAGTAGACGGTGCTCTTGACCGTGGCCGTCAGACCCGCCGAATATGCAGCGCCGGCTGTGATGAACTGCTGGTTGGCCGCGTCCCAATCGACCCAGGCCTCGGTCGGGACGGTGATGGTGGGGGTGAAGGCCAGATCGACCCAGTCCAGGGTCTTGGTGACGGGCAGGCCCTCCACCACAGTTACCTCCGCGCCCACCGCCCGCTGGGGCCAGACCAGCCCGTCGTTCGGGTCGGTGATGAAGGCATAGTCCTGCGTGGCATGGGTGGGCATGTTATCGTAGACCCAAGAGCTTCCGGCCACGGGATTCAGGACCCCATCCAGGAAAGACTGCATGCCGACGCGCAGGGTGCCTCCCTCGACGGCGTCAAAGCGGGTGACGTAGGGCCACATCTCGGCGCCGTAGACGCCGGACACTAAATCGCTGGCTACCGTGGTCCCGGTCCGCCGTGGCGTAAAGATGGCATTGTCCGCCAGCCAGATACGCACCGAGCCTGCGCCCTGGGGGACAGGACCCCCGTCGTTCATGGCCAGGCCCAGGGCCTGCTCGAACAGCGTGTCCCGCTCGGCCATGGTGACGAAATCGTTGGTAGCCAGCCTGTGCGCCACCTGGTCGAACAGGGGCGACGGCTGGTAGGCCTGCCACAGTGGACACCAAGGGAGGCCGCGCGGGGTGTAAAAGAAATCAAAGTTGCCGGCCTCGTCGCGGCTGACGCCAAATGTAACCCAGCCGCCGGTGTAGACGTGGAAGCAGCCCACGGATGGGTCCTGGTTGATCCAGCACTGCGAGGCCTGGCTGGAGGTCTTGTACCGCCGGTCGACGGCAAAGCCGATAGCCTCCAATTGGTCGCCAACGTAGTCGCCGATCTGCCGGCGCTCGTCCTCCACGCGGATGAGGAGAATGAGGACGACCTCCTGGCCGTCATAGTGCCAGGTCCCTCCGTCCAGATAGGCGCCCATGTC
>JASFTJ010000120.1:0-6833 GCA_050053615.1 Anaerolineae bacterium
GCCACACTGCCGCCACCAGTCACACGGCCGATTGTGCCCTACATGGACACAGTCCACAATCGGGCGACGATTGAAATCCAGCGAGGCTGCGGGCGGGGCTGCCGCTTTTGTCACGCGGGTATGGTCTACCGGCCGGTGCGCGAGCGCCCGCTGGGAGAGATTTTGGACGCTGTGGACGAGATTGTCGCCAACACCGGGTTTGAGGAGATTGCGTTGCTGTCGCTCAGCTCCAGCGACTACAGCCAGATTGAGGCGCTGGTGCGCGAGTTGGTGGCACGTCACGGCGACCGACATCTGTCCATCTCGCTGCCAAGCTTGCGCATCGAGTCAGTGTCGGTCGACCTCATGGAGCAGTTGCAGGCCACCGGTCGACGCTCCAGCTTCACCTTCGCTCCGGAAGCGGGCACCGAGCGGCTACGGGGCGTCATCAACAAGCCCATCGCCGACGAGGATCTGCTGGCTGTGGCCAAAGAGGTCTACAGCCGGGGCTGGACGACGACCAAGCTCTACTTTATGATCGGCCATCCCACCCAGACATTGGATGACGTGGCGGCTATCGTGGACCTGGCAAAGCGGGTCCGAGCGGTGGGGCGACGGGCGGTGGGCCGACGGGCACGGGTGAACGTCAGCGTCTCGACACTGGTGCCCAAGCCCCATACGCCGTTCCAGTGGGTGCCCCTGGCCGACGAGTCGGAAATCCGGGCACAGCAGGACTATTTGAAAGACCACCTACGCGGGCCGGGGCTAAAGCTGAATTGGAACAACTATCAGGAGACCTTGTTGGAGGCCGTGCTGTCGCGAGGCGATCGACGGTTGGGGGCGGTGATCCACCGTGCCTGGCAGTTGGGCGCTCGCTTTGACGGCTGGAGCGATCAGTTCAAGGTCGAAGCCTGGCGTCAGGCCTTCCATGAAACGGATCTGGAGATCAGCTTCTATGTCCGGCGACCAAGATCGCTGGACGAGTTTCTGCCTTGGGATCACATTGACGCAGGTGTGACCAAGAACTATCTAGCCCGCGACTATGATGCGTCGCTGCGGGGCGAAAGCCGTCTTGGCTGCCGGGAGCAGTGTTACGCTTGCGGCATTCTAACCACCTTTCGCGAGAACCGTGCCGGGTTGCCAGCTGACCGCTGGGCCTGTCCACCATTAGAATCCCAATGACGAATAGAGCAAACTCCAACAACCAAACGCCGGAACAACGGCTGCGAATCAAATTTGCCAAAGGCGAGGCGCTGAAGTACATCTCGCATCTGGATCTGGCCAAGACCTGGGAGCGCGTATTTCGACGGGCTGGGCTGCCATTGGCCTATTCGCAAGGGTTCAACCCCCGTCCCCGGTTTCAGATCGCATCCGCACTGCCGGTGAGCGTCGCCGGATGTGCAGAGTTGATGGATGTATGGCTGGCTGAACCGCTCCTGCCAGAGGACGTACTGTCGCGGCTTCAACCTATGTTGCCTGCCGGCCTGGAAGTGCTGGGCGCTGAGGAAGTAGGGCTACGCAGCCCTTCCCTTCAGTCACAAATGCGTGTTGCCGACTATCGAGCTGTGGTTAGCAGTTGTGAGCCATCTGAAGCCATTGCCACCCGCGTGCAGTCGCTTTTGGAGGCTGCCACGCTACTCCGTCAGCGCCATCACAAGGGACGCCTGAAGACATATGATCTGCGGCCTCTCATCCGAACCGTGCGCGTGGAGCCCGGGGGAGACGGAGAGCACATCTTGTACATGCGTCTGCAGGCCAGTCCCCAGGGCGCTGGCCGTCCTGACGAAGTGCTTGATGCGCTAGGCTTGTCCGCGGTTCCGCACATCATGGAACGCACCGAGCTCCACTTTGAGTTTGACAAATAGCCGGGAGATGGTATAATCTGCGTTTGGAAGCTTGGCGGCGGGATCTGCCTGGATAGGTTCCATCGCTGGTTGAAGGCTCAGAATGGCGTTCCGTTAGCTGGAGGAAGTCTTTATGTACGCAGTTATCAAAACAGGTGGTAAGCAATACCGGGTCAGTCCTGGCGATTCGATTGAAGTAGAAAAGCTGCCCTACAAAGTGGGTGAGATCATCGAGTTGAACAAAGTACTGTTGGTGGTTAATGGCTCTGGCGCCAAGATCGGTCGGCCGATGGTGGATGGCGCAAAGGTCAAGGCCACTGTGACGCGGCAGACGAAAGGCCGCAAGGTGGTTATCTTTAAGTACAGGCCCAGTAAACGCTATCGACGAAAGAAAGGGCATCGGCAGCCATATACCCGGCTGCGGATAGACGAGATCATGGTGTAGGGCAGGCTGGAAGGAGTGGTGAGACATGGCACACAAAAAGGGTGGTGGCAGCAGCCGCAATGGTCGTGACAGTCGATCAAAGCGGTTGGGCGTGAAGCGATTCGACGGCCAGTTGGTGACGGCCGGTAGCATTCTCGTTCGACAGCGGGGCACCAAGATCAAACCGGGCTCCAACGTAGGGAGGGGCGGGGACGATACTCTGTTTGCTACCGTTGATGGGTATGTCAAGTTCGAGACAATCCGCAACAAGCGCAAACGCGTCAACGTCTATCCGGAGCGGATGATAGGGTAAAGAGACCGACGATGAAAGAAGGCATCCATCCCAAGTACTACCCAGAAGCCACGGTGACGTGCGCCTGTGGCAACACATGGACCACTGGTGGCACGCAAGAAGTGATTCGCACCGACGTTTGTTCGAATTGTCATCCTTTCTTTACGGGTGAGCAGCGCATCGTAGACACAGCAGGTCAGGTGGAGCGATTTATGCGCCGCCTGGAGAAAAAAGTGGAGCTCACCGGTGAGGCCGAGAACGGCGAGGATACGGCCCAGGAACAAGCCCAGCAGGAACCCGAAGAGCAAGAAGGCAGTCCGAAGGAGGACTAGCGCGCTCACGCACTAGCAAAGGGGCAGAGTAAAGACTTTGCCCCTTTTTTTGTTTTTGGGAAGGTCGGGAGAAATGCGCCACAGCTACAATGGCGGCTGGATCGAGATCATCTGCGGCAGCATGTTTAGCGGGAAAACCGAAGAGTTGATCCGACGCGTCCGTCGGGCTCGTATTGCCAAACAGAAGGTGCAGGTCTTTAAGCCTGCCTTAGACGATCGCTATCGTACCAAGCAGGTTGCGTCGCACAATGGGCTCCAATGGCAAGCGGTGCCTATCAGCGACGCACATGAGATCCTGGACCGTTTGGAGCCTGACACGACGGTTGTGGCGGTGGACGAAGTACAGTTCTTCGATTGGGAAATTTCCAAGATCTGCAACGAACTGGCAGAGCGCGGTCTGCGAGTCATCCTCGCCGGGCTAGATATGGATTTCCGTGGAGAGCCCTTTGGCCCCATGCCGCTGTTGATGGCCGAGGCGGAGGAAGTGACCAAGCTGCAGGCCATTTGCGTGGTGTGTGGGGCGCCAGCCAGCCGCACGCAGCGCTTGATCGATGGCCAGCCAGCGGCCTATGATGATCCGCTCATCCTGGTTGGCGGCAGCGAGTCATATGATGCCAGATGCCGCCATTGTCACCTAGTGCCGCGAAAGCATGAATAACTGCCCTGAAAGAGGGCAGTCGAGAGAAAACGGGTAGCGTACGTTGTGTGCGCGCACACAACATACACCTCCTTTCTCCCGCCGAAGAGACCGTATTTCAGTGGAGCCATGAATAACACTGAACGATCGATTGAAAAGTGTTTGGGGTCAGGTGTCCAAGTTGACGCCTGACCCCATTTATGTTATAATAATTGATGATATTCACGGGATAAAGCCGAAACTGCGTACAGGAAAGGCAGAATGCGCAAGATAGCCATTGTAGGGTTCAAGGGCGGGATCGGCAAAACGACCACCTGCGTCAGCCTGGGAGCATCGCTAGCCAGGCGGGGGCAGCGCATTCTGCTGATAGACACAGATACCCAGGCCAATCTATCTATTGCGTTGGGAATAAGCGACTATGAGAAATCACTGGCTGATATCCTGAGGCGTAGGGTCGAGGCTAAGGAGTGCGTGTTGCCTGCCCGGGAGAACCTCGATCTATTGCCCAGTAGCCTGGGTTTGTTCAAAGCCCAGCAACGCATGGTCCTCGAGATGGCCCGAGAGGAGATCTTTTTAGAGCTGTTCTCTGAATTGACCGACTATGACTATCATTTGCTGGATTGTGCCCCCTCTGTCTCTCTGCTAACCGTCAACGCTGTGGCCTACGCGCAGGAAGTCTTTATTCCCGTCTCGATGGAGATGCTCGCCTTGGCCGGCGCCCGCTATTTCATGCGCTATCTGCGCGACATAAGCCGCATGCTGGGCAGTGGAGCCAGGATCCGTCTTATTGTTCCCACCTTCTATGATCCGCGCCGCCGCGTAAGCGATTTGGTGCTGCAAACCCTGATCGAAGACTTTGGAGCACGGGTCACTCACCCGATCCGCATCGACACGAAACTGTCTGAAGCGCCGGGCGTAGGCCGAACCATCTTTGAGTATGCGCCCGGTGGACGAGGCGCAACGGACTATGCTAAACTGGCTGATTTGGTCGAGCGGATGCCGCCACTGAAGGCAGGTTAGCGCTGGCCATTGCCGGCCCGCATAGGAAAAGGAGCGAACCCATGACGCGAACGATTGCCGTTGCCAACCAGAAGGGTGGAGTTGGAAAGACGACCACGGTCGTGAACCTAGGCGTTGTCCTGGCAAAGATGCAGAAAAAGACTTTGGTTGTCGATCTGGATCCGCAGGGCGCTCTATCCGCAGGGCTTGGGGTAGACGGCTATGGACTCCAAGAGACGATCTATACAGCCATGGCCGACGCTAGTTTCTCTGTCAATCGGATTATCTATCCTGTCAAAGCCTACCTGGATCTGATCCCGTCCAACATTGACCTATCCACGGCCGAACTGGAACTGATCGCCGAGATCCGGAGGGAATTCATCCTGCAGCGTATCCTGGAACCGCTTCAGCCGTGGTACGATTTCATCCTCATCGACTGTCCGCCGAGTCTCGGCCTGCTGACGGTGAACGCCCTCTGTGCCAGTCGCGAAGTCCTGATCCCCATGCAATGCGAATACTTTGCCATGCGTGGCATCCGGCTCCTTCTCGAAACCATTGAGCAGATCAAGGGACGCCTGAATCCAGACCTGGACTTGCTGGGCATCCTGGCCACCCTGTATGCGACAAGAACCATTCACTCCCGCGAGGTCTTGGAGGAGATTCGCTCGGTGTTTGGGGACAAAGTGTTTGACGTGGTGATCTACAAAAGCATCCGCTTTGCTGAAGCGTCGGTGGCCAGCCAGGCAATCGTGGAATACGCCAACAAGCACAAAGGGTCCAAGGCGTACCGCAAGTTGGCCAAAGCGGTTATCAAGCGGGGATGACAGTCCGTAGGAACAGTCCGCAGGGCCGAGCCAATCTCTGCTCCTACCTTCCGGATGCTTTCTTTACCAAAAGTCGGAAGCCCACCACGTCGATAATCTCCAATCTTGCCCCCTGCTCAATGGGTCCGTCGATGGCTTTGGCCTCCCAGTGTTCACCTTTGACGAACACCGTGCCTTGTGGGTCCAGAGCAGTCCGCGCCTGTGCCGTCTGGCCGATCAACCCTTCCCGCCCCGTCACTGCCCGTGCTTTCTGGGCTTGGACCACCTTGGCAATGGCAAAGGCGAAAAATGCGCCCGATACCAGAGCGACCGCCACCACGGCTGCCAGGGAGACCCGGTAAAGGGGCGAGTTGAAAAGGATCAATGCCCCCGCCACGAGAGAGATAATGCCTCCCGCCGTCAGCGCGCCGTGGGTCGGCGCTTTGATGTCTACCACAAACAGGATAAAGGCCAGCGCGATAAAAATCAGGCCGGCATAATTGACCGGCAGCACGCCAAGAGCGTAGAAGGCCAGCAGCAGGCAGATGGCGCCAACGATGCCGCCCACGTAGCCGCCTGGACTGGAAAGCTCAAATAGGATGGCGTTGATGCCCAGGGTCAGCAGGATGAAGGCGATTGTGGGATTGGTAATGATGTGCAGAAATTCTTCGACGAAGGTCATGGGTAGTCTACGGACGGTGGCATCCGACGTGTGCAGGACCACTTCGTCACCACCGACCTGCACCTGAAAGCCGTCCATTTGCGCCAACAGATCATCCAGGTCGTCGGCAACAAAATCGATCACACCCAAGTCCAAGGCTTCTTGCGCGGTGGCAGCCTGGGCCTCCTCAATGGCCGATTCTGCCCAGGCAACTGCCTCTAGACCTCGCCGTTCGGCCAGAGCCCGTGCCTGTGCCTTCAAGTCCTCTTTGACCTTCTTCTCCAACGTCTCGCCCAGGTCCTCGCCCTGTTGCCCAACCGGGCTAGCGGCGCCGATGGTCGTGCCTGGGGCCATGGCCGCTACGTGCGCACCGAGGGTGATCAACGTTCCCGCAGAGGCAGCGTACGCACCCCGCGGGTAGACATAGACAACCACCGGCACGTCTGCCTGGAGCAGCGCCTGAACGATCTTGCTCATCAGGTCCACTTGCCCCCCAGGTGTATTCAGCTGGATGACCAGTGCTTCCGCCCCGTTGGCCTCGGCGGTACGGATGCCGCGCTCGATATAGCTGATCATGATCGGCGTGACCGGCCCCTCAATCTCCAATGCATCCACTTGACGGGCTTCCTGCGCACCCACAGTCATCGCCATGGCGAGCAGCATCGCCAACCCTATTAAACTACCCCCCCATCGTCTCAGGCTTTGCTTCATGTGACAAGTCCTTCCCAGCGCCTTTTCCCTCTCCATTATACTCCAACTCGAAGAGAAAAACAACCTTCGTTTGCCCTCACCCTCAAAAGCTAGAGAGCCCAGACTCCCGCTAGCAATTCGTGGGCGATAGCGCAGAATGGGCCCCAGTTGA
>JASFTJ010000121.1:0-6786 GCA_050053615.1 Anaerolineae bacterium
TCCTTCTGGGCGTCACCACCGGCCTAATCTTTGTCGCCAAATCGTCGGTCTACATCGCACTGCCCCTGGCCCTATCGGCCATCGCCGCCCGCCACCTCTGGCTGGACCGGGAAGGAGCTACCCTGATCGGCCTGCTCAAGTCTGTGGGCGTCTACCTGCTGTCGGCTGTGGCCCTGGGCCTGCCCTGGTGGTTGCGCAACGCGGTCATCTATGGCAGTCTCGACATTCTCGGACTGGGTCGCCACGATCAAGTCGTCGTCGGCCAACTTCGCACCACCGAGTTTCTCGCCCAGCACGGCGCGACGCAACTGGTCCGCGACTTCTTTCTGACTTCGTTCCGCAGCTTCTGGGGGCAATTCGGCTGGATGGGCGTGCTCTTGGACCAGCGACTCTACCAGGCACTTGCCATCCTCTCGGCGTTGGCCCTGATCGGCTTTTTGCTGTGGTTCGCCCGCGTCTGGCGCCGTCGAGCGGCTTTTTCTCGTTGGCAAGTAGCAGCCGCGGGTCTCTTGATGCTCTTGGGAATACTCACTCTGGCAAGCTACGTCTGGTACAACACCCAGTTCCTGCAGCACCAGGGCCGCTACCTCTTTCCCGCCCTGGCGCCTATCAGCCTGGCTGTGGTCCTGGGCTGGCGCGAGGCGCTGCGTCGTGACCGCGCGCTGCTGTTGGCTACGTTGTTGCTTGTTGGTGCAGTCATCCTGAGATTGGCAAAGTTGCTGCCCAACTGGCCCCTGCTCATGCTGGTCGTGACCGCTGTCACATTGGGCATCCGCCGCTTCCTATCCCGTCGCTGGAATCCTCTCATCCAGGCCGCCCCTTACCTGCTGCTCATCCCCCTCGACCTGGTCAGCCTGTTCCTGTTCCTCGTCCCCCAACTGGCGATTTGAGAGGAGCCCATGACCCATCATCCGACCATCATCGATTTGCATGCCCATTCCACTTGCTCGGGCGACGGGCTGTCGTCCCTGACCGAGCACGCCCACCACGCCGCTGAGTTGGAGTTGGCTGAGGTCGGTTTCTGCGAGCACATGGACTTTGATCCCCGCGACCGGAGTTATCTCTTTCTCGACCCAGTGCGCTACGATGCCGAGATTGCCGCAGCCCGGCAGGCGGTGCCGGGCGTCCGCTTGCGGCAGGGAGTAGAAATCACCTACCAGGCCAACCTTGAGAAGGAAATCCGAGCCTGTCTGGCCCAGTACACCTGGGATTACGTCGTTGCCTCGGTCCACCTGGTGGACTATGCCGACGGCTGGGCCATGATCTCTGAAGAGGGCGCGATAGAGGCCTATTTCACAAGCCATAGCCAACGACAATCCTACGTTCCATACTTTGAAGAACTGCTACGAGCGGCTCATAGCGGGCTGGGAGATGTCCTAGGCCATTTTGATCTGGTCAAGCGCTACGGCGTCACCCATTACGGCCCGTTTGATCCCACACGCTACGAGGACGAGATCCGGGCTGTGCTTCGCGCCGCCGTCGAGCGCGGCGTCGGACTAGAGATCAACACATCTGGCCTGCGCCAGGCGCCGGGTGAGCCCTATCCCGGCCTGACCGTCCTGCGCTGGTACCGGGAGTTGGGCGGCGAGATTCTGACCATCGGCTCAGATGCTCACCACACCGACGACCTGGGCGGTGGCATCGCCGAGACCCTCGATCTGGCGCGAGAGGCCGGCTTTCGAGCTGTCACCACCTTCGAGGCGCAGAGGCCCCATTGGATTGACCTGTAAAAGATGAGGAATACCATGCTATATACTCGTGACCATCTAGAGAAACTTGAAGACCAAACCCTGGCCCCCTACGGCCTGCGCAGCCGCGACTCACGAGGCCGGGTCTATGACGACCACGAACCAGCGTATCGCACCTCCTTCCAGCGCGACCGCGACCGCATCATCCACACCACCGCCTTCCGTCGGCTGGAGTACAAGACCCAAGTCTTTGTCATCTCGGAGGGCGACTATTACCGCACGCGCCTGACCCATACCCTAGAAGTGGCGCAGATTGGGCGCACGCTGGCCCGCGCCCTGGACGTCAACGAGGACCTGACCGAGGCCATCTGCCTGGGACACGACCTGGGTCACGCAGCTTTTGGACATTCCGGCGAGCAGACGCTCAATAAGCTAATGGCCGATCACGGCGGCTTTGACCACAACCGCCAGACGCTGCGCATCGTCGAACGGCTGGAGGAAC
The DNA here is from genome assembly GCA_050053615.1 of Anaerolineae bacterium. Taxonomy (GTDB): domain Bacteria; phylum Chloroflexota; class Anaerolineae; order JAAYZQ01; family JAAYZQ01; genus JASFTJ01. The sequence continues at coordinate 2,191 of JASFTJ010000121.1, forward strand.
GCTACCCCAGCTGGCCCGGCCTTAACCTAACCTGGGAGGTGCGCGAGGGGCTGGTCAAACACGAGACCGAATACGACGTCAGCGACGCCCAGGGATACGAACCGAGTCTGGCGTGCTCGCTGGAGGGCCAGATCGCCAATGTGGCCGACGAACTGGCCTACACCGCCCACGATCTGGACGATGGACTGCGCTCCGGACTCATCAGCCCGCTGGATCTGGAGGAAGTGACCATCTGGAACGAGCTGACTGCCAACTTGGAGCTCGATCCCTGCGCCGACCTGGACAAAGTCGACCGCCACCGCCTCGTCCGCGCCCTGATCGGCTGGGGGGTCACCGACGCGGCGCGAACCACGTCCGACCGCCTGGCTGAGAAAAAGATCGACTCCGTAGAACAGCTCCGGGCGCGCGGCGCACCCATCATTTGCTTTTCGGAGGAGGTGAGAGTCCGCCACAAGGAATTAAAGCTGTTTCTGTACCAACAGCTTTACCGGCATTGGCGGGTGATGCGCATGGGAGCCAAAGCCCGGCGTGTCTTGGAGGCAATCTTTACCGCCTACGTCAAAGAACCAGCCCAGTTGCCCGATTCGGTCCAAGTTCGCATCGCCGCCGAGAACGAACCGATGGAACGGATCGTATGCGACTATATCGCCGGCATGACCGATCGCTTTGCATTGGACGAATATGCTCGGCTGTTCGATCCGACCGTGCGTGTATGATGGAGATCTGAAACTTCCTGATGAGTCTTGCGTAAAGAGGGATGATTGCCAGGAACGTCAATTTCTGGTACAATTCCCAAAATGAGAAGACAAGGAGTGAAAAATGGACATTGGAAAAGCGTTTACGTTCGCATTTGACGATGAGGAATGGATCGTTAAGATCCTCATCGCCGCGGCCATCCTGGCAGGAGGGATTCTGCTCGGAATACTCGTCATCCCCGCAATCGTGGCTGGTCTCTTGCTGGCAGGGTACGGCGTCGAGATCACCCGCCGGGTCATCGGTCGGGATCCCCAGGTTCTTCCCAAATGGGACAATTGGGGTGACCTCTTTGTGGACGGCCTGAAGGTCGCCGTCATCAGCATCGTCTACGCTCTGCCCATCATCCTTATCGGCCTCTGCCTGGGTATCCCCGCTGGCATCGCTGCGGAGGATTCGCAGGAAGTGAGTGCGGTATTGAACGCAATCATGGGCTGCCTCAACATCTTGTGGGGCATCCCCATGGGGCTCCTGCTGCCGGCCGCCATCGCATCCTTCGTCGCCCAAGATGACCTTGCCGCCGCCTTTCGCTTCAGAGACATATTCACCCTGGTTCGCAACCACTTTGCGACCTACCTGATCGTTCTTGTAATAGGCTGGGTTGCGTCTCTGGTCGGCGGGTTGGGCATCCTGGTCTGCGGTATCGGCCTGCTCGTCACAGGTCCCTACGCCGGATGGATCACGAGCCACCTGTACGGCCAGGCCTATGTGGAAGCGACATCCTTGGCGCCGGAACCCACCTTTGAAGACTTGGACAACGTCGCATAGACCGATCCTCCAGGGCGGTTCGGCGGGTTCCTGCCGAACCGCCCTGCCACAGGAATGCAGAGGGAGAGAACAGCATGTTGTATTGTCCCGAGTGCGGCGCACACAACGAAGAGAATGCCTTCTTTTGCGGGAACTGCGGTGCGCCACTGAACCCGGACGAGATACCGGAAAGCATAGAGGCCCCGATCGAAGAAACAGAGACTGAAGCCGAAAAGACCCTGTCAGAGTCCCCACCCCTGGATAAGCCACCAGCGGAACCGCCGTCCCGACCGCCGAGCACCACAGCACCCTCAGTACCAACAAGCGGCCTGGCCGTTGCCTCGTTGGTGTTGGGCCTCGGAGGGTTGACGGTATTACCCCTGCTGGGCAGCATCCTGGCCATCATCTTTGGCTACATGGCCCGCAACGAGGTCCGCCAACGCCCGCACGAAGTATCGGGAGAGGGACTCGCCGTGGCTGGCATCGTTCTGGGTTGGATCGCCGTCGGACTAGCCGTCCTTGGCGTTCTCCTGGCGCTATTCGGCCTCGGCGTCGGCATCTGTGGGTTCGGCCTTTGTGGGCTGACGAGCGGCAGTGGCTACTAACCTCGTGAGTGCACGGTCTCTCCCGACCGGTCGGTCCGGAGAGACCTTTGCCGATCTGAAGGTATTCTCGAGAGCGCGACAATGGACGGGCTGCTGAACATCCTCACCGCCTTTGGGCTTTCGTCATCGGCGGGCCTGAATGCGTATCTGCCTCTATTGGTCGTGGCGTTGCTGGCCCGCTTCAGCGATCTCATCACCCTCAATCCCCCCTGGGACGCTTTGGAAAGCTGGTGGGTGATCGGAGTACTGGCTCTGCTGCTCCTTGTCGAAGTCATCGTGGACAAGCTGCCAGCTTTGGACTCGGTGAACGATGTGATCCAGACCTTTGTCCGACCGGCGGCAGGGGCCATTCTCTTTGCAGCCAGCGCCGGCGTCATCAGCGAGGTGCATCCCGTGCTGGCCCTGATCTGTGGCCTGCTGGTAGCAGGCGGCGTGCACGCCGTCAAGGCCACGGCTCGACCGGTGATCACGGGCACAACCGGTGGGCTGCTCAACCCCCTGGTAAGTTTCCTCGAGGATGTGATCGCTTTGATCGTGGCCGTGCTGTCCATCGTCGTGCCGATCCTGGGCATAGTGCTCCTGCTGTTCGCGATCATCTGGTTCGTTCGCAGGCGTCGTCGCAAAAGGGAGTCACCCGTAGCGTGGTAAGACTCGGCTGGAAGAAAAGTCGTTACAGCGGAGAAAAGAGGGGATATGTTGTGTGCGCAGAGCGCGCACACAACATAAAGTATTCTTCTCAGGCTGCTTTTCTAGATGGCCTGGCAAGACTTGCAAAACGGAGGGGAGCATCGTGGAAGATACTTATCAGGACCAGTACTATCATGAAGCCGAACCTAAAAGAGGCACGAGCGGTTGGTTGATCGCCGTGATTGTGATCCTCGTGCTTATCTGCATCTGCTGCGTCCTTATTGCAGGAGTGCTGATCCTGGCAGGCCCGGCCGTCGGTAACGTATTCTCCAACATGATCGAGACGATCGAGGCCGCTACGCCGGTGCCATAGATTCACGGGAGCCCTCTGCGCTCCAGGCAACACGAATCTGTCAACTTCTAGCTTTGTCCACCGAGCTCTCGCCTTCTGGTGGAGGGCTGTTTGGCGTTTCACAGCAGGTTGCATCCCCGCCCGAAAAATGATATACTACGTTCATGATCAACGACATCACCATCCGCTTGCTCGAAAGTGTGGACGAGTTCCAAGCATGCCATCAAGTCCAAAAAGTGGCCTGGCAGTTTCCCGATCTGTTGATCATTCCCTACACCCAGATCATCACTGTCCAACAGAACGGCGGAGCGGTGCTCGGTGCTTTTGACGGGGCAGAGCTGATTGGTTTCGTCTTTGGTTATCTCGGCCGTCAAAGGACAAGGCCGCTTTACCTCTTTTCCCAGCGGATGGGGGTGCTGCCCGCCTATCAGGGCAAAGGGATCGGCGAGCGGCTCAAGTGGGCGCAGCGGGCCTGGGCCGTGGAGCAGGGGCTTGACCGGGTGCTCTGGACCTACGACCCCCTGGAGTCGCCCAACGCCTGGCTCAACATCACCAAGCTCGGCGGCTTGGCTCGCCACTACGAGCGGGACATCTATGGCCAGCACAACACCCCGCTCCACAACCATTTGCCCAGCGACCGCCTTCTCGTGGAGTGGGAACTGTTGAGCGAACGGGTTCTGGCTCGCCTATCAGCGGACTGGTCGCCCCCGACCGTTGATGAGCTGCTGACACAGGCCGATCCCCCCCTCAATCCCGTCTCCTGGGACAGTCGGGGGCATCCCTGCAGCGGCCCGTCGGATCTGTCCCGGGATGAACGCACCCTCTTGGTCGAAGTGCCAGCTGCTTGGCAGGATCTCCGCAAGGCAGACATGGCGCTAGCAGCGGACTGGCGCGGCAAAACCCGCAAGTCATTCGAGCACTATTTGGCGCAGGGGTACGTCGTTTCCGGTTACGCCAGCGGAGCGGTTGCCGGACGCAGGCGCAATGTATACCAGCTGGAGAAAAACGGATGAACCGCGACGAATTGGTTGCCTATCTGGACGATTATCTACAGGTCAGCGCCATCGAAGACAAGTCTAACAACGGGTTGCAGGTGGAAGGGACCGACGATGTGACCCGCTTGGCCTTTGCCGTGGATGCAGGTCTGGCCGCCTTCGAGGCTGCAGCGAAAGCCGCAACCCAGATGCTCATTGTCCATCATGGTCTCTTTTGGAGCAAGCCGGTCATGCTCACCGGGATCCATCGGCGCCGGGTGCAGCAACTCCTAGAGGCCGACCTTTCCCTTTATGCTGTGCATCTTCCCCTCGATTTCCACAACAAAGTGGGCAACAACGCCACGCTGGCCTGCTGGCTGCATCTGGAGGAGGCAGTTCCCTTTGGAGAATACAAAGGTCATTCGGCCGGCGTCGCCGGAACGTTGCCCCAGACCATCCCCTTGGACCGGTTCACAGCTCGCGTCGAGGAAGCATTGGGACAACCAGTCATCGGAGTTTGGCCCTTTGGGTCACAGGC
>JASFTJ010000122.1:0-6785 GCA_050053615.1 Anaerolineae bacterium
AGCAAGCCATGCTCCACATCTATTTCTTGGCCTTCCAGTGCTCCATCGGTGATGCGCAGCCGCAGCTTCTGGTAAGGCTGCTCGAACTCGCCCCGGGTGACCGTGCTTTCTTCTACCACCTCTACCACGCGGGCGCGGAGGGGCTCGCTTTCACCAGGCGCCAGGTTGCTTTCTGGCGCACCGGCTGACTGCTGACCGGCGATGGCGGCCAGGATGGCGAATATGAGGACAACGATCACCCCGCCGACGATCCACCAGATGTGATTGGCGCGAATCTTCATCAGATCTCGATCTTCTTTCGTTTGGATTTGGCCCAGTCTATCACAAAGGCCTGGGTCTGACAAGATTCGTGCATAATAGTAGAAAGAGGCGACCTGTGCGCGCGACGCGGCGGGCGTTCCCCAGTCTCAATCCACCCATCGCCCGTCGGGAATCGGGCGGCGCGATTCGGACAGTAGCCCGGTCAACAGCTTTCGGTGAGCGGGGGCTCGCGTCAGGCGCCACGCCGCCGGCGCCGATGACGGCGGCCCCCGCTTTTTCTACCTCGGGAACCTGTGCCAGTTCTGGACTGCGTAGCGCCGGTTCTGCGTTGGCCGAACTCGCTGCGATCCAGCCGGTCGAGAACAATGTCTGCCAGGTAGGGCACCATCTCGCGCCCGGCCCAGGCCAAGGCCGCGCCGACCACAGGCAACACCCTGGACCGCAAGGGGACCGGTACAGGTGCGGGTTCTGTTCTGACAAGGATGGTTTCAGGCTCTGGCCGGACGGCGGGCACACGAGAGGGCACCGATTCTGTGATGAGAATGGCTTGTTCGGGGCAGGCGGATACGCACGCTTCACATTCGCAGCACAGCGCCTCGTCTACCACAGCTTTGCCCTCCAGCAAGTAGAGGGCGCTGTTGGGGCAGATGTCCAGGCACGCACCGCAGCCGGTGCAGCGTTCATTCTTGATGATAATCAAGGGATTTCACCTCCTTCCTCTAGACTCCGCGCGATCCTTCGGCCGGGCGTCGGCGGCGCATGTCTGTTTCGTCTAGCGGTATGACCGGCGCCTGGGGCTCCGCGTACACATTCCGCACCGGCACCCCGACGAACGCCGCTTCGATTTCGGCCATCTCGGGCCGGCTCAGGGGCGGCGTGGGGCTGGGACGCAGGGGCGTGTTGAGTTGCACTTCATCCGGTTCCAGGCTGCGCGCCAATTCTGCCATTGCTGCTGCCTGGTCCCGGTTGGCGGCAACGAACATCATTTGCAGCGCCAGCCGCCCGGCAGACTCCTGGCGCAGCGCGCGGATGCCGTCCATCACATCGACCCAGGTTATGTTGGCGATGGGTTGGTTAATGGCCTGCAACAATGCTTCGTTGGGCGCGTCAAGCTTGGCGACCACCAAGTCGGCGCGGGCCAGATCGCGCCGCACATCGGGCCGGGACAGAAGCGAAGCGTTGGTCAGCACTGCCGTGGGCACGCCCCTCCGCGCCGACCAATCATGGACCAGGTTCAGGGCCTCGCCCAAATTGGCCGCGAGGGTGGGCTCTCCCGTCCCCGAAAAGGTGACCGTATCCATCTCTACGGCCGGCAACCCGGCGAGTTCGGCCTGCAGTTGCTCCGTTTCCACAAAGACCTGTCGCTCGGCGGTGTGGTGGACCGTTCGGCCCAATTGGCAGTAGACGCAGTCAAAGCTGCACGTTTTGCCCCGGGTCGAGATCAGGTCGAGCCCCAGCGAGCGACCCAGCCGCCAGGAAGGCACCGGCCCGTAAACAATGCTCACCGGTTACTCCCCTCCTCGCGGATGGTGCTCGACGGGACCACCCAGCGTTTCCAGTGCCGCCGCCAGGGCCGCGTTGGCCGCTTCCATCTGTGCGGCGGCGGCCTCGATGTCGGCCTCGGCCTCGCCGGCCGGTTTCGCCCAGCGACGGAACTCGGCAGCGTGTGCGGCATTGTGCTCGATCCAGTGGGGCAGCAACGCTCGCAGCTTGTCCAGATCGGTCATGTTCGCCATGTCACACCTCCTCCGTCGACACCAGGGTCACGGTGTGTTTCAAAAAGTCGATGCGCTCGATGCGGGCCTGGACCGTCACCGGCTCCTCAAAGAAAGCTTGCAGGCGCAGGCCCTCCTCCGCCGGCTCCAGTACGATCACGTCACGCATGATCTCCTCTTCGTGCTCATTCTGCATCAGATACACGGTGGCTTGGCACATGTTAGAAATTCTCCTCGGAGGATGTCTTGCGCCGCAAGAGCCGCAGGATACCAAGGGGTAGATTCATGGCCGGAACGGTATCCTGGTAGTGTTCATAGACCTCACCAAATTTGGCGACAAGGTCTCGCTCCTCCATCCTTGAAATCAACACCAGGCAGACCACGCCCGGAAGCGCCAAGACCAAAGTCAGCCAGTGCTGGCTGAGAAGTGCCAGGGCCACGTACAGGAGAGCCCACCCCAGGTAGAGTGGATGGCGGACCAGGGCATAGATGCCTGTATCGACCAGGGTAGACGTGTGCGTCCAGTCCTGACCTTCTTCCGGTTGTCCCCGCCTACGCAGAATGATCATGGGCAAACCAATCAGCACCAGGCTGAGAGCTCCGACTGCCCAGCCGATACCCTGCATCCAGCCAAGGGCCGCTTCGTTTTCAAGAAAGAGGGTCAGCCAGGTCAAGATCAGCAGGACGGCAGCAGCGTAAAACAGAAGGCGATTTGGCTCTTTTCTATTCATGGTGCGCATCTTGCTCCCTCGGATTAGGCTGCGGCTCTCCGACCAACAACGCGTTTAGTTCGTCCGCTCCCACGTAACCCACGACCTCCACCTCCTGGTCGGTGACGCCCGGTACCTCGGCCACGGCCTGGCGGATGTTCAGCGCCAGCGTGACGGCCAGCGGGCAGAGGGGCGACGAGGGCCGGAACTTGTAGCGCACCCGCCCAGTTTCGCCCTCCACCTCCAGGTCTTCGATGAGGCGCATGCGCATCACGTCCACGCCGGTCTCGGGGTCGATGACCTGTTTCAACTGATCGGTCACCTCGTGCTTGAGTTCAATCGATCGGATGTCCATCTCATTCCTCCAGCCGGGCTCGGATCCGAGCCCAGGCTTCTCGCAGCGTCGTGGCCATCGCCCCGTCGGGCTGGTAGGCGGTCACAGGCTGGCCCTGGACCATCGCCTCGGTGACGACGGTGTCGTAGGGCAGCTTGCCCACGACCTCGATTCCCTGCTCGGTGCAATAGGCTTCGATGGCGGCTGTGTGCTGGGGGTTGATGTCGGCCTTGTTGATGAGCACCAGCGCTGGCACGCGGAAATGGTTTACCGTGCGCAAGATGCGATCCAGGTCGTGCACGCCCGAGACGGTGGGCTCTGTCACTAGCAGGGCCAGGTCGGCTCCGGCGTTGGCCGAGATGACCGGGCAGCCGATGCCCGGCGGCCCGTCCACAAGGAGCAAGTCGTGCCCCTCGTCGAGGGCCAGCAGGCGGCCATGCTGCTTTACTAGCGTCACCAGCTTGCCCGAGTTCTCCTGGGCGGCAAAGAGGTGGGCGTGGAAGAGTGTCCCAAAGCGCGTATCGGAGCGGAACCAGAGCCCGGCCTGCTGTTCCTCGCTGCGAATGGCGTCCTCCGGGCATTGGTAGATGCAGGAGGCACAGCCCTCGCAGGCCAGCGGATCCACGCGGTAGGCTCCCTCTCCCTCTCCCCCGCTCCCTTCGGCTCCGCTCAGGGCAGGCGCGGGGGGGACAGAGGGGGGGATGATGGCGTCGAAGCGGCAGACGTCGTAGCAGACGCCGCAACGCTGACACGCCTCCGGGTCAATGACGGCCACTTGGCCGCTCCAGAACTCGTGCGTCTCCCGCCGGATGGGGTCTAGCACCAGCTCCAGGTTGGCGGCATCCACGTCGGCGTCGGCCAGGACGATGGGCAGCTCCTGGGCAGCCAGATGGGCCAGCGCCGCCGCCACCGACGTCTTGCCCGTGCCGCCCTTGCCGCTGAGTATGACGAGTTGCTTCATAGCCTGTGTGCTCTCCTATGTGAAGCGGTCATCTGACCTTTTCTCCTTGACTTGTTGGCCGCTGGCCGCCAGCCAGCCTATGCATTCCACCTTGTGATGATCGAAGGCTGGCATGTAGGGCCTGACGTCCAGCAGCGGTGTGCCGTCCACAGTCGAGAAGCCGCCCAGGTCTCAAAGGCCGGCCGCAAATTCGGCAAAAACCTCGACCGTCCCCCGAACCCCGCCGGCCTCCGCTGGCTGGATGGGCATGTTTTCGATGCCCTCGAACGGGCTGTGGATCACGCCGATGGGCCGATACGAAATGACCATCGTCTCTGGTGCTTGTCTGGATTCCTTTGACATTTTCCTACAACCAATCTATAATAGATTCACTATGACCGAAGAAGAGATCCTGGACCGTCGCGAGCAGATCAGGGCCTATCTCCGGATGGCCCGTCGTGCCCTCGAAGCGTCGGCGTCGAACCTGGAGCATGGTTTCTACGACACAGCGGTCAATCGCGCCTACTATGCCATTTTCTACGCGACCAGCGCCCTGCTCTGGAGCCGGGGCATCAGTCGTAGCAAACACGCCGGCGTCATCTCGGCCTTTCGCCAATATTTCGTCAAGCCGGGCATCATCGAGCCCGAGTACAGCGATCTGTACGGTGCTGTCATGGAGTCCCGCATTACCAGCGACTACGAAATCACGCTTGGCGCGGATCGCCCGATAGCTCAGAAAGCACTGGATGCGGCTCGTCGTTTCGTCGAAAGAGTTGCCGCCTGTCTGTTTGAGACAGAAGGGATTCAAGCATGATGGAACAACCTTCCCTGACGACCAGCGAGCGCGAGGCCCTGGAAGGATTCGCGCAACGCTTGCGCCTCCGCTTTGGTGATCGCGTGCACTCGGTGATACTCTTCGGCTCAAAAGCTCGGGGCGATTCCGGCCCCGATTCGGACATAGATGTGCTGGTGCGCCTGGCCGACGACGACCCCGAGCTCCGTTGGGACGTCCATCGGCTGGCTGCCCGTGTCTCTCTGGAGCACGATGTCTTGATCTCTGTCCGCGTCGCGAGCCGATCCCAGTGGGATCGGCTTTCCCGCTACCGCTCTCCCCTCTATCAAGCTCTCCAGACCGAAGGCATCCCGCTCACCCTCTTCGATACGGAAGGCATCCGATGACGCCAGATCTACCCTCCCTGTCGCCGCGCGAGCGAGAAGCCCTGGATGCCTTTGTGCAACGACTCTATTCGCAGCACAAGGAACACGTGCGTTCTCTCGTGCTTTTCGGCTCCAAAGCTCGGGGCGACGCCGGTCCGGATTCGGACGTCGACCTCCTGGCAAGATTGACGAACGACGATCCCTATCTGCGCTCAACGGTTCGGCGATTGGCAGCACGGGTATCCCTAGAATATGACTTGCTTCTGTCCGTACAGGCGGTGAGCTGGTCACGCTGGGATGAATTATCTCACTATCGCTTTCCCCTTTATCGAGCTCTCGAGTCGGAGGGCGTAGAACTCACGCCTCAACCGTAGCTCTGGGCTCAACCTGCCTCTGAATCTCCTGGTACAGCGCCCGAAACCTGATCCGATACTCGGGCAGCACGTCCACTAGCGCCTGCCCTTCCGAGATGCCCTCGGCGATGCGGCGATCCAGCGGGATGCGCATCAGGATGGGGATGCCCTCTTGGGCGCAGTACTCGTCCACGCCTGCGTCGCCCAGCCCGTCCCGGTTGACGACGACGCCCACCGGCAGTCCCAGCTCGTTGCGGGCCACCTCCACAGTCAGGCGCAGGTCGTGCAGACCAAAGGGCGTGGGTTCGGTGACGAGCAGCACAAAATCGGCGTCGCGCATCGTCTCGACCACAGGGCAGGCGGTGCCCGGCTGGGCGTCGAGGATGATCACCCGGCCGTCGGCGCCAGCCAGGTGTTTGGCCTTCAACTGGCGGATGATGGGCACGCCCATGGCCTGGCCCACGTCCAGCGTGCCCTGGCCGAAGTATAGCGGTCCAGCCGGCCCCGATTCCAGGCTGCCCATCACGTGCAGCACCTCCGAGATGGCGCCCTCCGGGCAGTTGAGGGTGCAACTGCCGCAGCCGTGGCACAGTTCCGGGAACACTAGTACTTTTTCGCCAACCACGGCGATGGCGTGCCAAACGCATACCTCGGCGCAGCGGCCGCACGCGGAGCGGGTGCACTTGGCCGCATCCACCTGCGGGATCAGGATGCCGACCTCGTCGCGGTGCTCCAGCGTCGGTTTGAGAAAGAGCGCGGCGTTGGGTTCTTCCACGTCGCAGTCTAGGAACAGCGGATCTGCAGAATTTACGGATTTGTCCGTTTCATTCTGCGCACCCGTTGTTGCAGTCGACAGCGCCAGACTCGTGGCCACCGTCGTCTTGCCCGTGCCGCCCTTGCCGCTGGCAACAGCGATGATCATGTCTCACGCTCCTCTATCTGCTCGGCGATGCCCGCCGTCAGGGTCTGGGCCCCGGTCAGTCGTGTCTCTACGCCTGCGTCGGCAAGGACGTAGGCCGGTCCCTTACCTTGCACGCTCTCCCGCAGCAGCACCACGTCGGCCTTGAGGCCCACCAGCCACTCGCCGACGCGGATGCCCTTGGCCTTTTCCACGCTCGCGTGCGGATTGGCCACCACCTCCTGACGCTCCACGGCTCGACCGAGCTCACTGTGATTCTGGTCGTCGGCGATGCGGACCGTCACCAGGCCGAAGAACGGCGCTTCGCCAAAGTGATCACTGATCGTCCCGGCGACGTCGGCCAGGGGCACGGCGTAGCGTAGGTGGGTCCGTACCCTCGGCTCGTAGTGGAGCAG
>JASFTJ010000123.1:0-6727 GCA_050053615.1 Anaerolineae bacterium
CAAGGCTGCTTTCTACCGCCCCTTCAATGGCATCTGGGTCTACGACTTGAACAAAGAGACGGCCCAGCACGTGGTGGTCAGCGACTATGCCGAATTCGCTTCGTTCTCGCCGGATGGCAGCAAACTGGTCTTCCACGAGTGGGTGGGTAGATGGACTGGCAATGTCCATCTATTCACCGTCAATGCCGATGGCAGCAATCGCCGTCAGATCGTTGAGGGCATCCGCCCCGCCTGGTCGCCGCAGGGGGGATTGATTGCCTTTGACTCTTGTCGAGGAACCAGCTGCGGCATTTTCGTCGTTCAGCCCAGTGGTCAGGGCCTCCGGCAGGTCACCAACGATGGAGGCGGCAAGGTTTCCTGGTCTCCGAACGGGAAGAAGCTTGTCTACTCGGCAGAGACAGATGGGGATCCGGAGATTTGGATCGTTAACCTGGACGGTTCGGGTCGGAAGCAGCTGACAAAGAACAACGGCAATGACACCCTGCCGGTCTTTTCGCCAGATGGCAACAAGATCTATTTCCTGAGCGATCAAAACGGCAAGGCCTGGGCCATTCGAGTGATGAATCCGAATGGCTCCGGAGTCAAGACGATTCGCAAGATCGGCGTGCCGCTTAGGTGGCAGTTCTCCCGGCTGTGGGTCGGTTGGTGGTAGGGAGTGCGCTCAGGCCATTTCATAGGAGGCGACTTTGAAATCAAGAATCACCGGTCGTGTGTGGAAATACGGCGACGACGTCAACACCGACGTCATCTTTCCCGGCAAATACACCTACAGCATCTCTGATCGCAAGGAGATGGCCGAGCACGCACTCGAAGACCTGGACCCCGAGTTCATCCACAATGTCCGGCCGGGCGATATCATCGTGGCGGGCAAGAACTGGGGCTGTGGCAGCTCGCGCGAGCAGGCGGTCATCTGTCTAAAAGAGGCGGGCGTGGGGGCCATCGTGGCCCGCAGCTTTGCCCGCATCTACTTTCGCAACTGCATCAACGAGGGCCTGCCCATCGTCACCTGCGGCGCCGTGGACTCGGTGGAGACGGGCGACGAGGTGGCCATCGACTTTGAGGCCGGCACCGTGACCACGCCCGGCGGCGAGTACACCTTCCCCCCCCTGGCTCCATCGGTGATGGAGATCCTGGACGCTGGCGGGCTGGTGCCCCACGTGCGACAGAAGTTGGGGCTGACCCCAACGTAGCCCCGTCATTCTGAACGGAGCGCAGCGGAGTGAAGCCCGTCCTGAGCCGGGTCGAAGGAAATCTCGACTGTAGCCCAAGCGAGATTCTTTGCTGCTGCTAAGAAACCTGTTCGCCGGGGTCTTCCGACGAGGCGTTGGGGACTCGGTCAGAGACCTCGCCCAACAGATGACGGCTGTTTCTTGCATAATGAGCGGCGGCCGCCCGCCGTGCAGCTCAGAATGACTCAAATTTTCATAAGTCAAGGAGGACAGAAAGAACATGGCAAAGTACAAAATCGCGCTGATGCCAGGCGATGGCATTGGCAATGACGTGATGGACGCAGCAAAGATCGTCTTGGACAAGATCGGCCTGGACGCCAAGTACGTGCCCGCCGACATCGGCTGGGAGCTGTGGCGCACCGAGGGCGAGCCCTTGCCGCAGCGCACGCTGGACACGCTCAAGGCTTGCGACTGCGCGCTCTTTGCGGCCATCACCTCCAAACCCAAGGAAGAGGCCGAGGCAGAGTTGATCCCGGAGTTGCAGGGCAGGGGGTTGGTCTACCGCAGCCCCATCGTGCGTCTGCGCCAGATGTTTGACTTGTACGTCAACCTGCGTCCGTGCAAGGCTTTTAAGGGGAACCCCTTGAATTTTCGGGACGACCTCGATCTCGTCGTCTTTCGCGAGAACACGCAGGGCCTCTACGCCGGCGTCGAGTTCCACCCCTTGCCTCAGGAGGTGCGGACCGTGCTGGAGAAGCACAGCCCGCGCATGGCCGCCTTTGAAGGCGTGCCCAACGAGGACATTGCCCTTTCGACCCGCATCTTTACCCGCGAAGGCTGTCGCCGCATCGTGCGACAGGCTTTCGAATATGCCGACAGGTTCGGCTACCCCACGGTGACCCTCGTTGAGAAACCCAACGTCATCCGCGAGACTTCGGGATTGATGGTGCGCGAGGCGCGCAAGATTGCCGCCGAGTATCCTGACATCGAACTGTGGGAAACCAACATCGATGCCATGGCCATGTGGTTGGTCAAGAACCCGCAAGATTATGGCGTGCTAGTTTCCAGCAACATGTTCGGCGACATCGTCTCCGACCTGTGCGCGCAGTTGGTGGGCGGCCTGGGCTTTGCTGCCAGCGGCAACATCGGCGACGACTTTGCCGTCTTTGAGCCAACGCACGGTTCGGCGCCCAAGTACGCCGGGCAGTACGTGGTCAATCCCACGGCCATGCTGCTGGCCACCAAGCTGATGCTCGACTGGCTGGGCGAGACCGAGACGGCGGCGGCGCTGCAGACAGCCATCGCCGAGGTCATCGAGGAAGGCCAGGTCCGCACCTACGACCTGGGCGGCGAGAGCGGCACCCTGGACGTAGCCCGGGCCGTCGCCGACAAGCTGTAGGCCACAATCTGTTTTGGAATCGTTGGGGCGGGCCTGGTGCCCGCCCCGCTTTTCAGGGAGGAAGGGGAGGGATCATGCTCAAGTATATCGTCGGCATCGCGGTATTTATGCACGGTGTAGGTCACGCCGCCGGCATCCTCAGCGCTTGGACTTTGGTCGAGAGCGGCTTTACCGACCGGCCCTGGATCTTTTCCCAGGGCGTCACGATGAGCAGCCCCCTGGGGCGTGTCTGGGGGCTGGTCTGGCTGGCAGCGCTGGGCTGCTTGGTCGCCGCCGGGGTGGGCATCGCCTTCGGGCAGGCGTGGTGGCCAACGCTGACGCTGGTCGGTGCAGCGGTGTCCCTCGTCGCCATCGTGCCCTGGTGGAACACGGTGGTGCCCGGCGCCAAGGCCGGTGCCCTGTTCGACCTGTTGATCCTCGCCGCCCTGCTGCTGGCGAGGGACCAGATCCTCCAGTGGCTCAGTTGATGTCCCGCGATCAGGCGAAAGCAAGGAGTTGACCATGGATTTTAGTTGGAACGAGGAACAACGCCTGTGGCGGCAGGCTGTGCGCGATTTCGCCCAGAACGAGATCGCGCCCCGCGTGCGAGAGATCGACACCCAGGAACGCATCCCGCGTGAGATCATCCAGGGCATGGCCGAGCTAGGGCTGCTGGCCCCGGTTTGCGCCGAAGAACACGGCGGCGCGGGCATGGACTGGACCATGGCCGCCATCGCCGCCGAGGAACTCGGTCGGGCCGACATCAGTCTGGCCGTGCCGGTCCTCTACCTGGTCGAAGCGGCCTGGGGTTTTATCTTTGACCAGTACGGCACGCCCGAGCTCAAAGCCGAGATTCTACCCAGGGTCACCGCCGGCGAGGCGTTCCTGGGCATTGCCACCACCGAGCCGGAGGGCGGCTCCGACATTCTCAACGCCTGCCACACCAAAGCCGTGCACGACCGTGACGAGTGGCAGATCAACGGCGAAAAGGTGTTCATCAGCGGCGTGCGCGAGTCGCTGGAGTGGGGCGGCATCCATTTGCTGCTGACCCGCACCGACCCTAACCCTGAAGCCGAGCACAAAGCCTTTACCTTTTTCGCCCTGCCCCTCAAGGGCACGCCGGGCATCACCCCGACCTTTTTTGAGGATATGGGCCGCATGGGCATCTCGACCGGTGGCTTTGCCATGGAGGATGTCCGCCTGCCGGCGGCGCACGTGGTGGGCGCACTGAACCGCGGCTTCTATCACGCCATGGAGGGTTTTTCGGCGGCGCGCGTGCTTATCGGCGCGAGCTGCGTCGGCGCGGCGGAGGCGGTGCTGGAGCTGGGCATGGACCACGTCAAGCAGCGCACGGCCTTTGGTCGCCCGCTGGCTGCCTACGAGGGCATCTCGTTCCCCCTGGCCGACCACTACACCAATCTGGAGAGCACGCGGCTGCTGACCTACAAGGCGGCCTGGATCATGGACCAGAAATATGGTTCGGGCGCCAAGACGCACTACGACATCGCCCTGGCGGCGGCGCTGGCCAAGCTCCGAGCCCCGCAGATGGGCTTTGAGATCATGAATGAGGTCGCCGACTGGTTCGGGGCGATGGCCTACACCAAGGAGTGCCCTGTCGAGATGGGCATCCGTGGCATCCGCTCCTACTCCATCGGCGCCGAAGGAACGATGAATATCATGCGACTTGTCATCGCTCGTGAGCTGTTGGGCGCAGAGTTCCTGCCCTATCGACACTAGTGGATTCCAAGGAAATCCCATGCCACGTTTAGCTCGCACCTTTGTCAAAGCGGCCTTTATCTATTTCATCGCCTCCTTTCTGCTGGGCGCGCTGATGGCCCTTGATCATTGGCTGAGCTTCAGCCGCTGGCTCAAGGTCGTCTATCTCAGCCAGTTGCACCTGTTGGTAGTCGGCTGGATCAGCCAGCTTGCCATCGGCGTGGCCTATTGGATCTTTCCTCGCTTTCGAAAAGAGCAGGATTCTCGGCGCCGTGGCTCCGACGCGTTAACCTGGGCTGTCCTGATCTGCCTGAATGGCGGTCTGCTACTGCGCTTTGTCGCTGAGCCGTTCTATCTCATGGGACCCCGGCCCTGGCTGGCGGCCTTGCTGGCGCTCTCCGGGGTGTTACAGGCGTTGGCCGTCTTGGGATTCGGCTGGCTTATCTGGGGTCGAATCCGGTCTATGGAACCGTAGGGGGAGCCCATGCCAACGACGTCACGTGTCTCTATCAAGGCTTCCATTGTCCACTTGGGTGGGGGCGCCGTACTGGGCGCCATCCTGCTGATCAACCGCTGGGTCCCGCTTGGGCCGGGAGTCGCGGCCCTCAAGTTCAGCCACGTCGTGATGCTCATCGTTGGCTGGTTAACGCAGCTTATTTTGGGCGTGGCTTGGTGGCTGTTTCCGCCGCTCACACGGCGTCCCTCGCCCGCTGCCGTCAAGACGGTGCGGCGCGGGCAGGACCAGCGCGGAAGCGAGCCCCTTTTCTGGGCTACCTTTGTCTGCCTCAACGCCGGCATCCTGCTGCGAGCGATCTTTGAGCCCCTCTACAGCTGGACGCAGCAGAGCCTGTTCCACGTCCTGGTCGGCATTTCGGGTCTCCTGTTGATGATGGCGGCCGTCGCTTTTGTCGTCAACATGTGGGGCCGGGTGCGAGCGCTCGGACGGCGGAAGTAAGGAGGGAGAATCGTGTTCGATGCCATCCTGACCCCAGAGCAGAAAATGCTTCGCGACGAGGTGCGCAGCTTTGTCAAGAGCGTGCCTCGCCAGCTCATCCTGGACATGGACGCCGACCGCGTGCGTTATCCCCGCGAGTACGTGACCGAAGCGGCGCGGCGTAACCTGCTCGGCTTGCGCTTTCCGCTTGAGTATGGTGGGCGCGGCCTGGGTTGGGCCGACGAGATTCTGGCTCTGGAGGAGGTGGGTGTGCTGGGCACGTCCCTGGCCTGCCTCTACTCCCTGCCCAGCATCGTCGGCGAGGCGATTCACGCCTTTGGCACACCCGAGCAAAAAGCGCGCTGGCTGCGGCCCCTGGTCGAGGGCCGGGTGACCGTGGCCGAGGCGCTGACCGAACCCCGCGGCGGCTCGGACTTTTTCGGCACGACAACCACGGCCCGTCGCGAGGGCGATCACTTCCTGCTGGAGGGTCAGAAGCGGTTCGTGGTCGGCGCCGAGGGAGCCGACCTCATTCTCGTCTACGCCCGCACCGATCCGCAGGCCAAGCCCCGCGAAGGCCTGAGTGCGTTTCTCGTCGAGCGGGGGCCTGGCGTAGACGTAGAGCACGTCTATGGCTTGATGGGGACGCGGGGCGGCGGCACGGGCCGCATTCGTTTCCGCAGAGCGCAAGTTCCGGTCGAGAATCTCATCGGCCCGGAGAACGGGGCGGCAGCCATTTTTTACCAGATGATGATCCCGGAGCGGATGACCAGCGCTGCCGGAGCACTGGGCATGGCTCGCGCTGCCCTGGAGGTGGCGGCTCGCTATTCGGATCGGCGCAAGGCCTTTGGGCAAAAGATCCGTAACTTCCAGGCGGTGAGCTTCAAAGTGGCCGACAGTATCACCCAGCTCGACGCAGCGCGGATGCTGGTCTATGGCGCCGCACGGGCCATTGATGCCGGCGACGATCCGCGCAGGTGCCGCCGACTGGTCTCGGAGGCCAAAAAGTTTGCCACCGAGACTGCCTGGGAGGTGGTCAACCACGCCATGCAGATCCTGGGCGGCATCGGCTACACGAACGTCTACCCCATTGAGCGACTCCTGCGCGATACGCGGTTGATCATGATCTGGACGGGGACCAACGAAGTAATGTCTCTCATCGTGGAGCATGAGTACTACCGGGAATTGCTGGGCGGGCACGCTGCGGTACGAGACATTGAAAAAGACGCCCTTGAAGCTGACCGGAGTGGTGAAAAGATCTACGAATGACGCCAGCGTGGCGTCCTAATGCGGTCGCGATCGGCCAGATGGATTCATTCCCTCGTTCCCCAACGCGGTGCACGTGTGTCGGCGCGCCAGCAGTATGCGAGTTCACTCTCAAGTTCTTTCCCTTGTAGCATCTCAATAAATCGGGGGCACGTTCGTAGTAGGCGCTTCAGCGCTGTAGAAACGCACTCACCGCGCTGTGCAGGCCTGCGGCCAGGCGCGCCATTGGCAAAGTGCGCACTGCCAACAGCTTTTCCCCCAGAA
>JASFTJ010000124.1:0-6717 GCA_050053615.1 Anaerolineae bacterium
TCCTCGTGGTGCTCGCCACTTCGCAGAAGCTGGACTCAGTCGGCGACGAGACCGGTGAGCCGCTGGATCCCCAACGCGTCCGAGCGGCGCAGGTACTGGCCCTGCTGACAACCCTCCTGGCTGCCTGGTGGGATGGGGCAGCTGGGGTTGTGGCGCTGCTCCCTGTGTGGGCAGCGATGCTTGGGACCGCCCTGTACCGGCTCTTGCTTCTCGGCCGCCGCGCCTATGAGCTCTATGAGCGGTGAGGAAGCCTGCGTGACCAGGTGATACCTGCGCTTGGTCCAAACTGACCGCGTACACCCGACCGGTTGGTTCGTTCGAGTGTGGCAAACCCCCGTCGCCGCCTTCTCCCCCCTGGTGGCCTATCAGATCCTCTGCCTACAGATCCACATCCGAGTTCTATTGCATCCTTCTGAATCATCAGCTGATGGGCTTTTGCCCGCCGGGAGTCATCGTCGGTGATGGCCGGCGTCACGGTGTAGCCGGGTAGACTGCACCCTGGCACGCCGGGGCTTGAACTACGTCCACGGCCCGGGCGACGCTCGGCAACCCCGCATCACCGACCGGCGGGAGAGAAAGCAGTATCGAGATCTTGTGTTTGTCGGCCTCCTACTCCCGGCGCATTTTACAAATTCGTAATTTATTTTGTAATATTTATATGATATGCTGTGCGTGTGGATAGGAAAGGGCTGCTCAATCAGCCAACGACATGCCTATCAAAGAATAAACCTGATGAGGATGGAGAAAAATGGCACAAAGAATCGCGCGTTTGCTGGTTTCGATGTTGATTGTGAGTTCGCTGGTACTGGCCCTGTTGATTGCTCCCCTGGCTGGTCTGATGCACAGCACCTTTGCCGCGGGCAGCGATTTCGCCAACACCGACTTTGCCGCCGCAGCACCCTTTACCTACAATCATAGCACGGGCGGCGGCGCCTACAATGACCGCACTGTGGGCAACACTGCCGACATCACCGAACAGTTGGAGGGAGGGCAATTCGCTTGTGGCGAGATTGTCACCTACTTGACGGCCATCGAGGTGGAGGCCAACCCGGTGGACGCCAACCAGACCATCGAGTTGGACTTTCGCTTCCTGGCGGACAGCACAGGACAGTCTGGTGCGGCGCTGTCCGACATTGTGAATGTGGCTATCAACTATGGACAGGTCGAGAATGGCGACGACGGAACAGGTGTGAACCCAGGCGCCGGTTCATTCGGCCTGGACTCGGGCATCAGCGACGATGGCGGCAGCACGGCCACTTTGGTCTCTGAGATCCTTACCGGTCCCCTCTTCCAGCCGGGCAGCGAGTTGCTGGGCACGGTCCGCATTGACGATCTGGAAGCGAGCGAGCTGGTCGTTTTGCGCGTCGATGTACTGCTAAGCTGCCAGTCGGGTTCTAGCCCCACCGGGAATCTGCAGGGTCAGCTCGAAGCCGGTCGCGTCGTTGAGGCCAACGGACTGCCTGTCGAGCCGCCCGACATCATCAACACTGGTCAGCAGACCATTCCCTTTCTGAGGGTTGGGGAACTGACCGGCGCTGGCGAACCCCTGTTAGTCGTGGAAAAGACGGTGACCACCGCTGATGGGACCTGTGGCGTTGATGATGTTGAGGCGCTCAGTGTGGACTCGGGGCAGACCGTCAAGTATTGCTACGTGCTTCGCAACGTCGGCACCGCTGATCTGTTTGATGTGTCGCTCAGCGACGACAATGGCACCCCGACCGATCTGTCTGACGATTTTGAAGTGACCCTTACCGGCCTGGCCGATCTCGACGGTGAAGGAGACCTTGGAGACTTGGCCTCCGGCGCGACCGCCACCGGTGAGGCGCTGGTGACCCTTAACACCGTAGGAACCGTGGTGAACACAGCCACGGGCACGGGCAATAACGGGCTGCCGGGCGGGAACTTTCAGGAACTCTCCGAGACAGACACAGCTTCTGTGGATGTGTCAGAAACAACGGCTGTCACCCTGGTGTCTTTGAGCGCTGAAACCACGGGAAATGCCTTCCTGGGCGCCGGCGGGTTGCTCTTCATCGCAGTGATGGCTTTTGGCTTGCTTGCCGTGTGGCTCGTCTTGATCCGTAAGGATCGTCGGAGTGCCCTCAGCCAGGTGCGGGCTCGGAAGGCCAAGGCTCGGTTTCCGAAGGATGGAAACGACCACACAAACGGCTGAACGCCAGGAAGGACGTTGACAACTGGCATGATGGTTCGTGAGTATAATGGAAGTAAGAGTTCAGAATACATTCTAAGGGAGGATTCGATGGACGAATTGATCAATTTGGTAGCGGGCAAAGTGGGAATCTCGGAAGCACAAGCCCGGCAGGCGGTTGAGACCGTGCTGGATTTTCTCAAGGACAAGTTGCCTGCACCGATAGCTGGACAGGTCGAGGCGGTACTGGAAGGTGATTTGAGTGCTGTTGGCCAGTTGGCTGGCGGCCTGGGTGGGATGTTCGGCAGGAAGAAATAGACTCGCAACGAAGCAAAAGATCCGACGAGATGCGCTCGCTGTTCCGAATAAGAACAGCGAGCGTAGGTCTATTGCAGACCTGGTCCTTGCTTCAAGCGGAGAGCTGTCCTTCTGCCAAGGCCACAAAGCGATAGCCAATCTCGCGGTCGGTGAGGATGTAGCGGGGACTGCGGGGGTCCGGCTCTACCTTTCGACGCAGGCGGTAGATGGCCACACGCAGCGCCTCGAGGCTGGCTTCATCGGCATAGCCCCAAACTCTGTACACAAGGGTGCGGAAGGGCAACGTCTGCCCTGCATTTCGGACCAGATGGTACATGAGCTTGGACTCGATGGCCGAAAGCTTGACCTCACCGGCTGGGGTGTGGGCCATACCTCGGCTCAGGTCCAAGCTCAAGTTCTCGTCCACTGCAATCAATGGCTCGCGCACCGTGATAGTCCCGGCGGTTCGACGCAGCACCCGCTGTAACCGGGCCAGGAACTCCTGGTAGTCGTATGGTTTCGTGACGTAATCTTCGGCATAGCGGCGAATGCCTTCGATGCGGGTCCTGATCTCACTGGCGCTGGTCAAAAAGATAATGGGTATGTCGCCTCGCTTCTTGATCTGCTCGGCCAATTGAAACCCATCCATTTCAGGCATCTTGATGTCGAGGATGGCTAGATCTGGCAAACAATGCTTCAGAGCGAGCAGGGCCTGACGCCCCCCCTCAGCAGTCATAATCTCGTACCCTTCGCGTTCCAAGCGATGTTTCAGCAGACGCAGCATATCGATGTCGTCGTCCACCAATAGCAGTGTTGCGTATTCCATGCTTTTTTACTCCCTGCGTAAGACCCTGCTGGAAAGAGACAGTTCAGGGGAACAATACGAGTATGTGTTGCGCCCGCATCACGCACACAACGCACCGTCTTTTTTGGGTTGCCTTTGCTCAAAAGTCCCCATAATATTATACAGCTGGTTTGTCCCGTTGGCAACTGGCGCATGTCGACTTTGGGTGAACAGATTGATGACATCAGCAGAGATTGCCCGTCGGACGGGCGCCACAAGCTGTCCGTGCAATCTACTGGGCTGCGTGGGGCGGTGCCCAAAGCTGCACGGACGCAGCTGGATCAGGCGGCGCTCGATTCTCTCAACAATGTGCGATGCCGCGCCTGATTGACAGTTTTCTTGACTTACAAAAAGATCGAGTCAGGCGAATAGCGTTCCCGGCGCGGGCTCGGGATTATGCATCGTGAGGGTCATTGTGGGGCAACATGGCGGACAGATCCATGTCCGCAGCCAAGTGGGAAGGGCAGCACGTTCGGATTCAGCCTGCCCTGCAAGCCAAAGGACCGCCCCCCCTGCTGGTTACATTGTGTTCAAGTTGCGACAGCACCCCCAGCAGGATTCGAACCTGCGACCGACGGCTTAGAAGGCCGTTGCTCTGTCCGTCTGAGCTATGGGGGCTCTCGAGCGGTCGGCCATTAGCTGACCACACTCAACACTATTCTAGTCCAGGTTGGATGACTTGTCAAGCTTTCCCGGGGCCAGCAGGCGCGCCAGCCCGCCATCCGCCACCCATGCCCGGAGGGCATCCAGGTCAGGCAGCACGACCTCGGAAACATGCTTGACCACCCAGTTGGCTGCCATCGGCGAGATGGTGACCACCGGTATCCCAGCCTGGAATGCCTGCCACATCTCAATGGCCGTGCCCATGCTGGCCCTGGGCGCGTAGGCTACGACCAGGTCGGCCTGAGCCGCAAGCTCTGCCAGTTCCAGCAGTGTCTTTTGGGCTGCCTTGTCATCGTAATCCACCCCGTTGGGATGGAGTTCGTTCGGATCCACGATCTCTACCATAGGGTGACGATCGCGGATGGTCCGGGCGATGATTCGGCGGTAATCCTGGTCCTCGATGTAGCGGTCTAGCCGCGAGCCTTGCATGATGCCGGCGATAAAGATCTTCACGAGATCCTCAACCTCCTTGATCTGCTTTCTAGTGGCAGCAAGTGGTCTAGGGCTTGCGCCAGATCGGCAATGATGTCTTGGGCATCCTCGATGCCCACACTGAGGCGCACCAGACCATCGCCGATGCCAAGGGCCGCGCGCACCTCCGGCGCGACCTGGCGATGCGAGGAGTGGGCTGGATAGAGGGTCAGGCTGTAGACATCGCCCAGGGTGGTGGCTGGCAGCACGAGTTCGAGCGCCTCCATGAAGCAAAACACCTCCGCCTGACCCGCGTCTCGCAGATCAAAGCTGAGCATGCCCCCGAAGCCCCTCCCCGCAAAGAGTCGCGCCGCCACGGCGTGCTGGGCATGGTCGGGCAAGCCGGGATAGTTCACCCGGGTCACGGTTGGCTGCTCCGCCAACCACTCGGCCACCATCCGGGCATTGTCGCAGTGCTGGCGCATCCTCAGGGGCAGCGTCTTGATGCCGCGCAGCGACAGCCACGCTTCCTGCGGCCCCAGATTGGCGCCCAGCAGCTTTTGCCGTTCCCGTAGTTCATGGGCCCGCTCCGCCGAACAGGCCACCACGCCGGCCATGACATCCCCGTGACCAGCCAGATACTTGGTCGCGGAATGGACGACATAGTCGGCGCCGTGTTCCAGCGGTCGGAAAAGATAGGGGCTGGCAAAGGTATTATCCACGATGAGGGCCGCGCTGCCAGCGTGAGCCATCTCGGCAAGTGCAGGCGCATCGGCCATTTTCATCAGTGGGTTGGAGATGATCTCGCAGATGACGGCGACTGGCCGCTCCTCGGCAACGGCCTGCGCCGTCTGGTCCAGATCGGTGATATCCACAAAGCGCACCCGGACGCCCATTTCGGTAAGGGTTTGGTCCAACAGGGCGTAGGTCGCGCCATAGAGGTCGGCCGCGGCTACCACGGACGTCCCAGTTCGGACGCCAGCGCCCAGTAGCGCGGCGTGAACCGCTGCCATGCCCGAGGCGAAGGCCACGGCATCTTTGGCTCCCTCCAGGGTGGCGACGGCCCGCTCAAAGGCACCGACGGTGGGGCTGCCATAGCGTGGATAGACATAGCCCGTCCGCTCGCCGCCAAAGACACCGTCGAGATCCTGCATGTCGTCGTAGAGATAGCCCACCGAGGGGTGGATGGGCGTGCTGACCGGCGTAAAGTCGGGCCGCGGTCCACGCTCACCGGCGTGGACGGCCTGGGTGTAGACGCTTTTGCCTTTCAGCATGTCTGCATTCCTTTCGCTCTAAGGCATACAGTGCTCTCTCCATGGACACAGGAGCAAGGCCGTGGACTCATTGCGGTCCATCGGCGGCTCGGCGGGCCTTTTTCGGGCTCAAAGGCCGGCGCTGCATACTCGTAGACGTCGAACACGCAACGGAGTCGCGCCGAGACGAGGTTGGCGCCGACATGGTCAGACGGCCGGATCTCGATTGTCTTTGGGATCATCCAAACCGCCCCGTGACGTAATCTTCGGTGCGCTGTTTATGAGGACGGGTAAAGATTCTTTCGCCAGGACCAGCTTCCACGAGCTCGCCATCGAGCAGGAAGGCAGCGAAATCGGCCACGCGCGCCCCCTGCTGCACGCTGTGAGGTACAAAGACAATGGTGTAATCATCTTTCAGTTCCTGGAGCGAGGCCTCTACCTGGACCGTGGACAGCGGGTCCAGACCCGATGTAGGATTGTCCAACAGAATCACGTCAGGCTCCAGGGCCAGGGTACGAGCCAGGCACAGCCGCTGCTGCTGGCCGCCCGACAGACGTGCGGCCGGCTCGTGAAGGCGGTCTTTGACCTCATTCCACAGAGCGGCTCGACGCAAGCTTTGCTCCACCAGTCTGTCCAGGCGTCGCTGTTGCTTTGCGCCCTGCATCCGCAGGCCATAAGTCAAATTTTCGCGAATGGTCATCGGCAGAGGGATGGGCAAGGCAAAGACCATCCCGACCCTGCGGCGCAGCTCGGTGATGTCCACCTTGGGGGCATAGATGTCTTTGCCATCCAGCAAGATCTGCCCGGTGGTCTCGATTTCTTCATTCTCAATCAGATCGTTCAGCCGGTTAAGGCAGCGAAGCAGGGTGCTCTTGCCCGCGTGGGATGGTCCAAAGATGACCACGATCTGGTTGGCCGGGATGTCCAAGGTCACATCTTGTAGCGCGGCCTCCCCATTGTAGCGGAAGGTTAGATTACGGATGGCAAATTTGACTACCACTATCGTATTCTCCCGAGGTAAAGGCGGGCTCCCTGTGCGTGTCCCCCCATGTCGGTCCATCCCCAGGACAGCCGCATGGCGCCCGGGTGACCGGAGCCCAAGG
>JASFTJ010000125.1:0-6717 GCA_050053615.1 Anaerolineae bacterium
CATTGCGTGCATACAGACCGCTTCCCTCCGGGGTGCTTCGCAAAGGGCAAAGCGCCCTAACGGACACTCGATTCAAGGGCGATTCAGCGTCCTTTGCTCTCTCAGCTTGGGGCCTGAGCCCCAGGCCATCCGGCGACAACCTGGCAACACTTCAAGAAGGAGACTGTCGAGCGCCCCATCCAGGTAAAATAATATACACAAGGGATTGACTGTACATTTTAGTATACATGATGAAGCTATTTTGTGATTAATGGGATATTATACTTGACAAACGTCCAATAATATGGTACAAATAGTTTGTGACGACTAGACGAGCATGACTGCTCAGGATTGACTAGTTGAAACTGGCCGAATCATATGTTGGCAGAGGAGCTGACCAATGAAACCGACCGACGAAGACAAGGCGTTGGACATCTCCCCCCCGTCCAACTTTGGCATAAACGGTCCAGACATTTCGCGACGTACGTTTCTCAAAGCTGGGTTGGGTGGTGGTCTGCTGGTCGCCGTGGGCAGCAAGTGGATGCCGCTCTCTCAGGTGCTGGACCAGGTGAGGAGCGAGTACGCCTTGATCATCGATCTCAACAAGTGCACCGGTTGCGGTGCCTGCGAACAAGCCTGCAACCAACGCAACAACTTGCCCGAGGGCGAAAGCTACATCCACCGTCTACCTAGGGAGGACACGGAGGACTGCTGGTGTCTGCCGGTCCAGTGCCAGCACTGCCAGGATGCTCCCTGCGAGCAGGTGTGCCCCGCTGGCGCCACCTACCGCCACCCCAGCGGCGTGGTCCTGGTCAACGAAAAGACCTGCGTCGGTTGCAAGTACTGTGCCGTGGCCTGCCCCTACGAAGCCCGCGTCTACGACGAGCACACCGGCGTGGTCAGCAAGTGTTGGCTGTGTCTGGACTGGGTGCTGGGCGGCGGGCAGCCGGCTTGCGTCCAGGCCTGCATCCCGGGTGCGCGCATCTTTGGGCGTCGAGACGATCCCGAGATCGCCGAACTGCTGGCCTCGGGCCGCACTCGGCCACTGCATCCTGAGTTCGGCACAAAGCCAGGCGTGGTGCACTACATATTCCCCGGCAGCTAGGGGAAATGCCTATCGTGGAGGGCAAGAATGGCTGAACATCATTGGGGGTGGTTGGTCGCAATCTATCTTTTTCTGGGGGGCATGGGGGCCGGTGCGTTCCTCGTTGCCTCCCTCGTCGAGTTGACCGGCAAGCGGTATGAGTCTGAGTATTGCGCCACGTGTATGGTGGGCGCCGGAGTCAGCGGCCCGCTGATCCTGATTGGAACCGTGCTGCTGATTTTTGATCTGGGTGCCGGCCTGCGCGAACCGTGGCGCATCCTACACATGTTTACCAACTTTACATCGGTCATGACCTGGGGCATCTGGATCCTGACCCTCTTTCTGCCCATCGCTTTCCTCTATGGGCTGATCGAAGTGATGCACGTGCACTCGGAGATCCTGGCCTGGGCGCGGCAACGTCTGCGTTTTCTGCCTGAAACCCTCCCCTATCGTCGCATCAAGCGCGTACTGTGCAGCGTGGGAGTAGTCCTGGCAGTGGGTACCGCCATCTATACGGGCGTGCTGCTCAGTGTGGTCCAGGCCGTGCCCCTCTGGAACACGCCCGTTCTACCTGCCTTGTTCCTGGTGTCCGCTATCTCCACCGGTGCAGGGCTGTCCATCGACCTTACGGCGGCGCTGGTAGTCCCAGAGGAACCTCGGCGCTTCAAGAATTTGCCGTTGATCCACATGCTCATCATCGGCCTGGAGATAGCCTTGTTGGCTCTGCTGCTTGTCCTGGCCCTGAATCAGGGCGGAGAGGCAGCCGAATCGGCTAACCTACTGCTTCGCGGAGACCAAATGATCATCTTCTGGGCGCTTGTCATCGGTCTGGGCATGATCCTTCCTTTTCTGGTCCACGGCTACGATCTTGTCCGTCGTCGCCACAGCTACGTCGCCGGCGTTCTGTCGGGTGCAGGGGTTGTGCTCGCGGGTCTTTTCATCCGGTACCTGATCGTGACCGCTGCCATCCCGATGGCAGTATAGGGAGGGACAAAGGAGAAGCCATGAGTCAGAAGCTCAGTCTGCAGAGAATCAGAAACTGGCCTCGCTGGATCATCATCCCCATCGGTCTTGCCTTGGCCGGGCTGGCTATCCTACTAGGACTGTTCTTGGAATCAGCCGCCGATGCCCTGAGTCCCGTGAAAGTGGAACCGACCCCCACGATGCCGACCATCGCCTACAGCCAGGGCACTTCGGATGGTTGCCACGACTGTCATTTTTCCCTGGATGCGTTGCAAGCCAGCGCGCTGGATCCAGGCACGGCCGAAACCTACTTTATCGAGGCCGAGTCCATCGTGACGACTCACGGCAAGTTGGGCTGCCTGGCCTGCCACGGCGGCGACGGTGAGGCGGCGGACAAAGAGGCGGCACACCAGGGCCTCGTCGCCGACATGAGCGCCCAGGACCCGGAGAAATGCATCATCTGTCACCAGGACCTGCCGAACGAGTTCCCCAACGACCGGCTGCGCCTGCCGCACGGCGAGATCATCCGCCGCATCCAGGCGGGCGATCCATGTGACGTCCATTGCAGCGACTGTCACGGCGGCGTGGGCCACGGCTTTGACCCGGTTTCGGGCGACATCATCTGCTCCATGACCGTCTGTCTAGACTGCCACCAGGAGCGAAATCTTGAGATTCAAATGGCTGACTGCGATGCCTGTCATCTCGGTCCGCACGATGTGCCCACCTCACTGACCTGTAGCGGCTGTCACACGTCCACAGAAGTGTGGGCCCAGGTAGATCCGGGCGTCCACCCCGTGCCCCTGCTGGGCGAGCACGCCGAGACCGACTGCTTCCAGTGCCATCAGTATCCCAACTTTCAGGGGGTGAGCAACGTTTGCGCCGATTGCCACGAATCCGGCCATACCGAGTGGGGCGACGGCGACTGCGCCGGCTGTCACGATCCAGGCACCACTTGGGACATGACCGCCTCGACTTGGGACGGGCACGCCGAGCATTGGAACCAGTACAAAGGCCAGCATCTGAAGGTCTCGTGCAAGGGCTGCCACTTTGAAGGATACGCAGATGTCGATCCCGGCTGCGACACTTGTCACTCAGTACCCAAGGATCACGACGATGGACGAAGTGAAGCTGAGTGCACGGGGTGCCACCAGGCAGATCAGCCATGGACACCGTAAAAGCGACGTTGAGCCAAAACATAGTGTCATCGAGAGAGAGACAAATGAGCCGAAAAAGTTCTTGTGCGACTAAAGGCGGAATTGCTTTTGTAGTTGGGCTGCTGTTCCTGCTCACACTCGTACTGACCGGTTGCGCCGAGCCAGCGGCCATCGCCGCTGTGCCGCCGACACCGACGCTCTATCCCCCGCCACCCACCGACATCCCGCCCCCGCCACCAGGGCCGACACCGGCGGCCCTGAACTTTCCCTTGCCGGCGCCCATGCAAGAGGCCAAGGAGCCTGTGAACGACCAGGCCTGCGTGGACTGTCACACGGACGAAGCTGCGCTGAAAGCAGTGGCCACGGAGGTGGAGCAAGAGGAAGCCCTGTCCGAAGGCGAGGGTTGAGGGGGAGCGCTGCCTCCGTTGGAGGCATGGGAGAAGGTCATCCTTAACCAGGAAGCGTTCTTTGAGACGGTCCACGGCCGGTACGGCTGCATCACCTGCCACGGTGGTTCTGGTGGCACCGACGACAAGGAGGCCGCCCACCAGGGCCTGGTGCGGGAGCCCGCCTCGGCCGAGGCTTGTGGGGATTGTCACATCGACCAGGTAGCCAGCGAGCCGGACAGTCTGCACTTTACCCTGGCCGGCTACACGACTGTGTTGGCCGCCCGCAGTGCACCCGACAAGATGGCCCAACTCGATACGATGATGGAGAATCATTGCGACAAGTGTCACACGACCTGCGGCCAGTGTCACGTCAGCCGGCCGACGAATCTGGGCGGCGGGCTTGTGGCCGGCCATGAGTTTAAGCAAATTCCGCCCATGAACCTGACCTGCACCGGCTGCCACGGCAGTCGTATCGAGAATGAGTACAAGGGCAAGAACGAGGGCGTCCGAGCTGACGTCCATTGGATCAAGGGTGGACTGGCCTGTTTCGCCTGCCACTCGGCCGACGAGATGCACGGGGCGCTGGGCGAGTTCGATCACCGCTACGACGGGCCGCCCACGCCCGGTTGCCAGGAGGCCGAGTGCCACCCGAATGTGGCTCCCGGCGACGGCATCGCCAATCACACCGAAGCCCACTTTGAAGCCATGAGCTGCCAGGTATGCCACTCGACCACGTACAAAAACTGCTATAGCTGTCACGTGGGCCAGCAAGACGGCGCGGCCTTTTTCAAGACAGAACCGTCGCAGATGCTGTTCAAGATCGGGCGGAACCGGCTCCAAGGGCCAGACCGGCCCTGGAAATACGTTCCCGTTCGACACGTGCCCATAGACCGCGAGTCGTTCGCCTATTATGGTGACGACCTGTTGCCCAACTTTGACGCGCTGCCGACCTGGAAGTACGCCACGCCGCACAACATCCAGCGCAATACACCACAAACCGAGACCTGTAACTCTTGCCACGGCAACGCCGAGCTCTTCCTGATTGCCGACGATCTGGCTCCCGACGAACTGGAGGCGAACAAAGACGTAATTGTCAAAGAAATCCCATTCCCGATGCCGTAGCTATCGCCCTCTCCCTGGGGGGAGAGGGATAGGGTGAGAGGGAAACGATGACCACGCCAGCCATAACCAGAACCGATCTGTTGCTCTTGGGCCTGTTGCTCAACCGGCCCATGCACGGCTACAAGGTCTATCAGCAGATCCAGGGCGAGAGTATTGACACGTGGTTCAACATCAGCGGGGCCGGCGTCTACTACTCCCTGGGCAAACTGCGCGATCAGGGGCTGGTGACCGAAATACGGCAGCGCGGGGGGCGCAGCACGCGCAAGGCCATCTACCGCCTGACGGACAAGGGGCGCACTACTTTCTTTGAAACGCTGGAGACAGAGCTGGCCTGCCGGGAAGACTGTTACCTGAACTACGACCTGGCCATCTACCTGCTGAACAGGCTACCCCTGCGACGGGCCATCCCCCGGCTGGAGGAGCGACAGGCCTACCTGGCCGAACAGGTCGAGGAGGTGCAGGCGGCCTTGGCAGCGGAGCAGAACGATGGCCGCTCTCCTCTCAAGCTGATCATCCTGGATCATAAACTTCGCTTTTTGGATATGGAGCGCACCTGGCTGGCCGACGTCGTCTCTGGCATCCAGGAAAACAGCGGGGCGTTGCACGACCAGGCCGGGCAGCGGCGGGGGATGATGGTCCTGAGCGGCGACCTGCGCCACTATCACCTGCCCGACCTGATCCGGCTCATCGTTGCGGGCCAGCACACAGGCACGCTGACCATCAGCGATGGCGCCGACGTCTACCTCTTGGGCTTTGATGCTGGGCAGCCACTGAGCATTTCTCATCAGGGCCGCGGAACGTCGCCGGCCCCGGACACGCCGCTCGACCAGGTGCTCGACGGCCTGTGCGATTGTTTCCATCGTCAGGAGGGTCACTTCAGCTTTGACCAGGGCACCGGTTACCGTGAGGTGGGCCTGCCCCTGAACCTCAGCGCCAAAGACCTGATCCTGCAAGGCTGCCGCCGCGTGGACGATTGGGCCATCATCCAGCGTCTGGTCCCGTCGGCTGGCACCATCTTTGAACTGAGCTCTGCCACCCAGCATCTGGAACACCTGACGCTGACGCCAACGGAAGATCGGGTTGTGGCCGTCGTGGATGGCGTCAAAGACGTGGCCGCCATTGCCCGCGACCTGGACCTGACCCTTTTTGAGGCCAGCCGGGCCGTCTACTGCCTGGCTGCTGTCGGGGTGCTGCACACCGCAGACCCGGACAAGATCCACCTGCGGCGTCTGTTTCGGGAGCTTGCAGGGCTGATGTGCAACAGTGCAGCAGCCTGGCCCACTGCGCCCGACGAGCGCACCTGCGAAGAGGAAGTCAATGCACTGTGCCGGTCTCTACCCATCCGCCTGAACGGTGGCCGGATTGAAGATCAGACCGATCCTCAGCTAGAGATCGACGAACTGAAAGAGATGTATCTCCGTTTCTTGCGGGAGCAGTTCAAGGTGGTCAGTCGGCGGTTTGGGCGGACCAGCGCTCACCAGTCGTTCGAGCGAACCCTGCGCCAGCTGGCTCCAGAACTGCAAGACGTAGCCAGGCGCTACGGTTTCGAACGACTTGCAGCAGATTAGCAGATGGTGTGTACTCGATTCTAAAAGTGTATCTAAAGGGGGCGAATCATGACAGGAATTCAAGAGGCTACCAGCGGTTGGGCAACGGCTATGCGCTGGGTGGCGCGGCTGTTGGGGCTCGTCGCGGTCGGTCTTTTTGCGCTGTTCATCAGCGCGTCGGGCGCGAGCGTGCTGCCAGCGCTTACGTGGAGCAGCCCGCAGGGCGTGCCGCTGCTACTGTTCTTGTTGGCAGCGTTGGTGGGCGTGCTCATCGCCTGGCGCCGTGAACTGGTCGGGGGCGTGATGGCCGTGGTAGGCGCTGTCGGGATCTTGGCCCTGGTCTGCCTAGGGTCCGGGTTTGACATGCTCCTCTGCGCGCTGTTCTTCACGCTGCCCTTGTTAATCGCAGGCATCCTGTACCTGGGTTGCTGCTGGAAGAAGAGAACGACGACATCTCCGCAGGGGGCATAGGCGATAAG
>JASFTJ010000126.1:0-6695 GCA_050053615.1 Anaerolineae bacterium
GGGCCGGGCGGGCACTATCTGATGGACGCCCATACCATGCAGTTCATGCGCTCTGAACTGTTCCACCCGGCGCTGGCCGACCGCCAGAACCGACCGGCGTGGGAGGCGGCGGGCAAACTCGACACCCGCGCTCGGGCCATCGCCCGCGTGGAAAAGCTGCTGCGTGAGCAGGAGCCGCCGGGGCTGCCTCCAGAGATCGACGCGGCGATACGGGACAGGTTTGGCATCTCTGCAAGTTCTTGAGCGAAAGGGGTTCGTCATGCTGTTTGCTCACCGCATCACCCATCTGAGACAGGAAGGCGCCTACGCCGTGCTGGCCCGCGCCCAGGCTTTGGAGGCTCAGGGCCGGGAGATTATCCATCTGGAGATCGGCCAGCCCGACTTTGAGACGTACGAGCACATTGCCAAGGCCGGCATCCGGGCCATCGCCGACGGCAAGACCCGTTACAATCCGCCATCGGGCATCGCCGCCTTGCGGCAGGCCATTGCCCAGGACGCCGGCCGGCGGCGTGGCGTGGAATTCGCACCGGAGCAAGTCGTCGTCGCGCCGGGCACCAAGCCGCTCATCCTGCTGCCCATGATGGCCCTCCTGGAGCCGGGCGACGAGGTGATCTACCCCGATCCGGGCTTTCCCAGCTACGAGGCGGCCATTGGTCTGGTCGGCGCGGAGCCGGTGCCCGTGCCTCTGGTCGAGGCGACTGGCTACGATCTGGACCTGGACGCCTTTGACGCGGCCCTCAGCCGCGGGACGCGCATGGTGCTTCTCAACTCGCCCGGCAACCCGACGGGGGGCATCCACCGGCCGGAGACATTGACCCACGTCGCCCGGGCCGCGTGTGAGCGCAACCTGTGGGTCCTGTCCGACGAGATCTATGCCCGGTTGGTCTACGATGCCCATGGCGCGAAAGCAGCCAGCATCGCCGCGCTGCCGGGCATGGCCGAGCGGACGATCATTGCCGATGGCTTTTCCAAGACCTACGCCATGACCGGCTGGCGTCTGGGCTACGGGATCATGCCCCAGCCGCTGGCGGAAAAGATGAATCTGCTGCTCACCCACTCGGTGGGCTGTACGGCGACTTTTACCCAGTACGCTGGCTTGGAGGCGCTCACCGGTCCTCAAGACGCCGTGGACGAGGTAATGGAAGTATTTCGCCGGCGCCGCGACTGCATCGTCGAGGGGCTGAACGCCATCCCAGGCGTGCGCTGTCCGCTGCCCCAGGGCGCCTTCTACGCCTTCCCCAACATCCAGGCATTTGGCCGTCCGTCGGTCGAGATCGCCGACTACTTGCTGGAAGAGGCCGGCGTGGCCGTCCTGCCTGGCACCGCCTTTGGCCGCAACGGTGAGGGCTACCTGCGGCTGTCCTACGCCAACTCGCTGGAGAAACTCGAAGCGGCGTTGGCGCGGATGGGAGAGGCGTTCGGAGCGTTGGTAGATTCGTAGATTGGGAACGAGGGAAAGGGGGCAAGTGTGAAAACAGTGAATTCCGTGTTGTTCACAGGGCCGCAGTTTGCGGTGTTGTCCGAGAGCCAGTTGCAGGACCTGCATCTGGCGGCGTTGGAGGTGCTGCGGCGGACGGGCGTCCGCTTCCATCACGCCGAGGCGCTGAGGATGCTCAAGGCCGCCGGAGCCTTTGTCCACGATGGCAATCTGGTCAAGTTCCCGGCAGCGCTGGTGCAGGAGGCCCTGGCGTCGGCGCCAGGGCGCATCGTGATGTGCGACCGGGACGGAGAGCCGGCCGTCTGGCTGGAGGGCACCAAGGTCTGGTTTGGGACCGGCTCGGACTGCCTGAATTTCCTCGACCCGGAGACGGGCGAGCACCGCAAATTCACCCAGTCCGACCTCGTGGATGGTTATCACCTCTGCGACGCGCTGCCCAACATCCATTTCGTCATGTCCATCGGCCTGCCTGCCGACGTGGAGCCCGCACTGGCCTACGACGTGCAGATGGCCCTGATGCTGGAGCATACGACCAAGCCCATCGTATTCGTCACCGACGACCGGGCCACATGCCAGCGGGCCATCGGCATGGCGGCGGCGGTGGCCGGCAGTTTTGAGGCCCTGGTCGAGGGACAGCATATCCTGCTCTACTCCGAACCCAGCTCACCGCTGCAGCAGTCCGAAACAGCAGTGGACAAGCTGTTGTTGATGTCCGAGTCGCGGTTGCCCATCGTCCACTCGCCCGCGCCGCTCATGGGCGGGACGGGGCCGATCACGATGGCCAGCGGACTGTCCATGGCCCTGGCCGAGATCCTGAGCAGCCTCGTCGTGCACCAGCTCAAGAATCCCGGCGCGCCGTTCGTCTTTGGTTCGGGGCTGCATCACATGGACATGAAATCGGCCCAGATCTGCTACGGGTCTCCGGAATTCCAGCTCACCAAGGCGGCCATCGCCCAACTGGGCCGCTGGTACGGCATCCCGACCTGGGGCTATGCAGGCTGCTCTGACGCCAAGGTGCTGGATGAGCAAGCGGCCGTCGAGGCGCTCTTGTCGGTGATGATGGCCAAGCTCAGCGGCGCCAATCTGGTCCACGACGTGGGCTACGTGGAGAGTGGCCTGACGACGTCGTTCGAGATGATCGTGCTCACCGACGAGCTGGTGGCCTTGACTGACCATCTGATGAAAGGCATCGAGATCAACGACGACACGCTGATGCTGGACGAGATCCACAACGTCGGTCCCGGTGGACATTTCATGGATACCAAGCAGACGCTGCAGCGCTTCCGCGACTTTTGGTACCCGGACCTTTTGGACCGGGGGCGGCGGGAGCAGTGGCTCGCGGCAGGCGGAACGACGATGGGCCAGCGGCTCAATACTCGTGTCAAAGAAATTGTGGAGGAGCATCGCCCCAAGCCGCTGGATGCGGAGGTCAGACAAAAGCTGCAGGAAATCGTGGCGCAGGCAGCGGCATAGGGACTTGGTGACACAGGTCATTGTTGACCTCCAAATCCAAGCGGCGGCGTGCACAGAGGTTTGTGCAAACGCCGCCGTTATGCTATAATCGCGACCAGGAACTTTTTTCGCGGGGTGAGGGCTCTGCGTACTGTGGTGAAACTGACAAAATCTTTTGGATACGAGTCCGTTCTGTGGGGATGGAACGTTGGACACGCAGTCACAATCCAGCCTGGTTCTGGGCATTGACACCGGCGGCACCTACACCGACGGCGTGCTGCTGGAATACGAAACGCGGCGCGTCCTGGCTGCCCACAAGAGCCTGACCACCAAGCGCGACTTTGCCATCGGCATCGAAAACGTCATCGAAGGCATCCACATCGACGACCCCTCGGCCATCCGCATGGTTTCCGTCTCGACCACGCTGGCCACCAACGCCATTGCCGAGGGTAAGGGCAAGCGGGTCGCCCTGCTCCTCATTGGCTACGACCCCGAACTGATCAGCCGCTTCAAGATGGAGGAGCAGTTTGCCACTCCCAACTTCTTTTTTTTCGACGGTGGGCACGACCTCTACGGCCGGGAGAAGAAAGCGCTGGACCTACCGGCCATTCTGGCAAAAGTCACCGCAATCAAGGACAAGGTTGACGCCATTGCCGTCTCTAGCTATTTCAGCCCCCTGAATCCAGAGCACGAAAACCGGGCGTACCGAGCGATTTCGAGTGTCTGTGACCTGCCCGTGGTGCTGGGCCACCAGCTGTCTACGAAACTCGGCTCTGTGGAGCGGGCGACGACGGCAGCCCTCAATGCTTCACTGCTCGCCGTGTTGCAGGACTTTATCATTGCCGTGCGGCGGGCCATGGAACACCGCCAGATCGATGCCCCGCTCATGGTTGTGCGCGGCGACGGCACGCTCATGAGCGACGAGTTCGCCGCCCGCACGCCCGTAGAGACCATCCACTCCGGTCCGGCGGCCAGCGCCATCGGTGGGCGTTTCCTCTCTCGGCTGGACGAGGCCCTCATCCTGGATGTGGGCGGCACGACGACCGATATCGCCCTCATCGAGAGGGGACAGGTGACCGTCAGCGAGGAGGGGGCCATGGTTAGCGACTACAAGACCTCGGTCAAAGCGGCCAACCTGCTGTCCATCGCCCTGGGCGGCGACAGTCACATCACTTGGGGTCCCGAAAAAGAGCTCGTCGTCGGCCCGGAGCGGGTGACGCCTTTGGCCTACCTGGCCTGGCAGCATCCACGCGTGGCGGAACAACTCGGTGCGCTGTCCATGCGCACCTGGTCGCAGGCGACGCCCGATTGGCTGGAATACTGGTTTCTGCTGCGCGAGCCGGCGCCGAGTCTGCTCAAGGGCCAGCGCGAGCGCGACCTGGTCGAATTCTTGCGAGAGGAGCCGCGCCCTTTGCCCGAGATTCTCAGGCAGCTCAACGTTTTACACGTAGGGCAGATGGGTGTCGGCGAATTATTCCGTCAGGAGGTCATCGGCAAGGCGGGCCTGACCTCCACCGATCTGATGCACATTGAGGGCAAGTACGATGTCTGGAACACCGAGGCATCGGCCCATGCCTGGCAGGTGTTCTGCCAGTTCGAGTTCAGGGACCCCGACGAATTGCGCCACCAGGTGTGGACCCGGATGAGTGAGACGATCGTCCACGCCGTCGTTACCTTTCTCAGCGAACAGCCCCTGGAGCTTTCCGACCGGCAGCGCTCTCTGGACGGCGCCGACAAGAGCATGGCCCGCTGGTTCTTTTACAACAGCCTGTACGAGTCTCATCCCCATTTGGAAACCCGCATCCGCCTGCGACAGCCCATCATCGGCATCGGCGCGCCGGCGGGCATCTTTTTGCCTGCCGTGGCCGAAGCGCTGCACACCGATCTGCTCCTGCCCGAGCACCATCAGGTGGCCAACGCGGTGGGCGCCATCGCCGGCAGCGTCATGGTCGAGGAGGAATTGCTGATCTATCCCAAGCTGTCCAGGGATGGGCTGGACGTGTTTGGCTATTTCGTGCAGGCCCAGGATGAGCGCCACGAGTTTGAGGAATTGCGTGAAGCGCTGGCCCACGCCCGCGAACTGAGTCGGGAGCGTGCCCTGGGCGCGGCTCTGCGTTCGGGCGCGGACAACCCGCAGGTGACCGTCGAGGAAGAAACCGATGGGTTGGACAGCTTTCGCATCCGGGCCAGGGCGATCGGGAATCCGAGGCTGACGCGATAAGGTGGTAAATTGGTGTTTGGTGGATTGGTGTGTTGTCTGCCCAATTCCCAATCTATCCATCTACCAATCTACCACAACACGAGGTAAAGGATGGAATTGGAAAGAGTTGACACAAAGCGTGCCTATGAACTCATTCGCGAGTCGATCACGACGCTGGAGTTAGAACCAGGAGTGCCCATCAACGAGGGGCAGTTGGCGGAAGACCTGGGCATGGGCCTGGTGCCGGTGCGCGAGGCGTTGAAGCTGCTGGCCCACGAGAATCTGGTGGTCATCACGCCCCGGCACGGCCTGTACGTGTCCGACGTCAACGTCCCTGATCTAGACCAGCTTAGCGAGATACGTTTGACCCTGGAGGGGCTCGGCGCACGGTTGGCCGCCCAGCGGGCCACCCCTGATGACCTGGTGATCATGGAGGCCCTGCGCCAGGAACTGGCTTCCGCGCCGCCTGAGGACAGCAGGCGGCTCTTCGACATAGATCACAAGTTCCACCAGGCCATTTCCAGGGCAGCGCACAACAGATACCTGGCCGATGCGCTGGAGCGGGTGTTCGGTCCCTCGAAACGGCTGTGGCACCTGGCCATGCCTCACGTGAGGTTCCTCCCCCCTGCTGTCGAAGAGCATGTGGACATGGTCGAGGCCATCAAAGCCGGCGATGCCGATCGGGCGGAGCAAGTCATGCGTACTCATGTGCAGGACTTTTACGACAACGTGCGCCAAGTCCTGGTGGCGAAAGAATAGTCGCTTTTGGCGTCTGAGGAGAATGAGAAAATGAGCGGAAACAAGGTACTCTACTTGTCCCAGGCTGACGTCGAGGCTGTGGGCGTGACCATGGCCGAAATCATCGAAGCTTTGGAGGTCGCCTTCCGCGAGAAGGGGGAGGGCCGCGTCGAGATGCCGCCCAAGCCTGGCGTCCATCCCGGCGGCGGCGATAACTTTATCCATGCCATGCCAGCCTATATCCCGGCCCTGAAGTCGGCCGGCGTCAAGTGGGTGAGCGGCTTCCCGGACAACCATAAGCGGGGCTTGCCCTACATTACCGGCTTGCTCATCTTTAACGACATCGAGACCGGCTTGCCCTTGGCGGTGATGGACTGTGTGTGGATCACGGGCAAGCGCACCGGCGCGGCGACGGCGGTCGCGGCCAAGTACCTGGCTCGCCCCGAGTCGTCGGTGGTCGGCGTGTTGGGCTGCGGCGTGCAGGGGCGGACCAACGTCGAGGCGCTGAACGTCCTCTTTCCGCTGGAGAGGGTGATGGCCTACGACGTGGACGCCAAAGCCGCCCAGGGCTACGCCGAGGAGATGCGCGAGCGCTTGGGCCTGGAGGTCGTGGTCGTGGACACGCCGCGTGAGGCCGTCGCCGGCTGCGACCTGATCGTCACCGCCGGGCCGATTCTCAAGAAACCGCACGCCACAATTCAACCAGGCTGGATGGACGAAGGGGCCTTTGCCTCGCTGGTCGACTTTGACTCCTACTGGCATCCCGAGGCGATGCAGGAGGCGGCCAAGTTCTGTACCGACGACCTGGCGCAACTGCGCTACTACCAGAGTGCCGGCTACTTCCGGGGCATTCCGCCGGTCCACGCC
>JASFTJ010000127.1:0-6683 GCA_050053615.1 Anaerolineae bacterium
GTCTGGTAGGGCACCACGTCGAGGATGACGTTGATGTCGGGGTTCTCGGCCTCGAACGTGTCGAGGATGCCCTGCATGACGTCGGCTTCGTTGCCGTCGGCATAGTAAGTGAAGCGCAACTCAATGTCCTCGGCTGCGGGTTCTTCGGTCGGTTCTGGAGCTTTGGTTGGCTCCTCAACTGGAGCTTTTGTTGGCTCTGGTGCTTTTGTCGGTTCCGGGGTCGGACCGCAGGCCGACAGCAGCATGGTCAGGATGACCAGGATAGCAAAAAGGGTTCGTGCTTTCATTGTTACTCTTCTCCTCTGTCTCTGATCTTGATTTGGGTGCGTTTCACCTGGGGTGAGATCCGGTTTGTAGTCGGCGATTCGCCCAAAGCGTGCCTGGCCGCAGGCCCGCACAGCGCGGCAATTGTTGGAAAAGCGCGCTCGCCACAGGCGTGCCGTTGGCAAAGCATGCACTACGAACGTCTCCTTACTTGAAATACACCCCTTTGATTTGATACGAAATCCGTTGGCACAACGTCGATTTGGGGTTGCATGCACCTCCTTTCCTGCGCGGTCACAGGCGCAACACGGGTAGATTCAGCATTTTGCTCAAAGTCAATAGGGTCGGTACATGATCGCCGTAGGTCAGCGAGACGTGGTGTTCCAATCCCTCGCCCAGCATCACGTCGAGCACCTGGCGGGCGGGCCGGTCAAACCGCAGCAGGCCCGAGGTGCCGGTAAAGCTCATCGGCGCTCGCAGCATCTCCCCGCCGCCCACGACCAGGCGGTAGTCGCCCGTCGCCTCGCTCAGCCGGGCGACGGTGACGCGGCCAGGCTTGAGGGGAAATTCCATGAGCAAAGGCAGTTCCCGGTTGGAGTGGATGGTGGCCCGGGGCCGCACCTGGGGGTCGGCCATGGAGAGGGGGGCCAGGCCACAGTGCCACACGACAGCGGCATCCTCCTCCAAATCGAAGGATACTACATCGGTGCCAAATGCCGGCTCACCGCTCAGCCATTGCAAGATTAGCTGTGTGATGGTGCCGTTGACGTCGGCCTCGCAGCTGCAAGGCGTAAGCTCGTCGCTGAGCATGGACATGGCTCCACAGGCGGCGCAGCCCAGCTCGGTGAAGAACTCGGGCCAGCAGCGGACGGCCAGCCCGGCCAGGCCCTGTCGCTCTGCAAGTTGACGTAACGCAACGTAGCTGCTCAGTGTTCGGCGCAGCGCGGCCTGGTCCAGAG
This sequence comes from Anaerolineae bacterium, assembly GCA_050053615.1. Classification (GTDB taxonomy): domain Bacteria; phylum Chloroflexota; class Anaerolineae; order JAAYZQ01; family JAAYZQ01; genus JASFTJ01. The sequence continues at coordinate 1,224 of JASFTJ010000127.1, forward strand.
CTTGCAGGCCATCCAGCCGACCGCTCAGTTTCTGGTGCACGGCTTCCACTTCCTGAGGGTCGGCTGTGCGAGCAACCTCAAATGTCTTGTCCAGGCTGATCTGAACTACGTCCAGGCCCAAACGACGTGTCAGGGCGGCTCTATCGACGTCGCATGTGTCTAGTCCGTCTGGGTTCTCACCTACCCGTCCGATCCGCGCCTGCTGCAGGAGGCGTCGGGCACGACCGGCGAGGGCCAGTGTCCGCACTTTTTCCAGCGCTGCAGGATCATCCGCTGCCGCATAGACGTAATCGTATTTGTGCCTGTGTCGCCTGAGGGCGTGTGCCCCCAGGTTGATGCCGCAGAACGAGTTTAGGCGCAGGCGACCGCCGGTTCGTTCCTCAGGCACAGCCCACAACAGGAGCGGGGCATTCACCGTCTCTGCCAGGCTCAACACCATCGTGCTGTCGGCAAAGGTTGCCTGCAAGACGAGCAACAAGTCCGGCGGATCGTCCGCCAGTGCCTGCGCGGCTGCCTTTGTTTCGTGCAGGTCGGTGAGCAGCTTTTCTGGCCCTGTAAGCGAAAAGCCTGCATTCTGCAATCTGGAGCGGACCCGGGCTGCGACCTCTTTTGCCAGAGCGACATCAAATGTGGTCCGTGCCAGGGGAACCAAGCTCAGTTTCACATCTGTATCTTTTGTCAAATTGATACCTCGGGTACGCGATTCGGTTGCTGGTAGAAGAACGTGTTCAAAGCCAAAGCTGCGGCTCCGATGACTCCGGCTTGCCAACCAAATGGGGTCGTCTGCAGCCGCACTCGTTCGCCCAAGTTGGCGAACGCTCGCTGACGCATCGTCGCCTCGATCTGGGGTAGCAGCAAGTCCTCCCCCTGGGCAAAGATCCCGCCTAGCACGATCAACTCTGGGTTGAGGACGTTAATCAGGTTGGCGAGAGCGATCCCCATGTAGCAAGCTCGTTCCTTGAGCATGGCACAGGTGGCCGCGTCACCGGCGCGGGCCGCGGCAAAGATCCGCTCGATGATATCTCCCTCTTTTTGCTGCAGGTGCTTCGCAAGGATCCCCTGTTCGTTTTCTTCCGCCAACTTTTGCGCCATGCGCACGATAATTGGTTCCGACACCAGCGTTTCCAGGCAGCCGCTGTTGCCGCAGCGGCATGGATCCCCTCCGTCGGGAACGATCGTCGTGTGGCCGATCTCTCCTGCGCCAGCCGCGCTGCCGTGGTAAAGCTGATCGCCTACCACAAAGCCAGCCCCCAGGCCAACACGGGCATAGACAAAGGCCAGCGCGTGGACGTCCTGTCCGGCACCGAACATGGCTTCACTCAAAGCCATCGTCCGCACATTGTTGTCCACACAGATCGGCAGCTTCAAATGTTCGGCAAACCACTCTCGGATCGGCACCTCGCGCCAGCCCAGGTTGGGTGCTACCACATTGACTCCGGTGAGTGGGTTGACCAGGCCCGATGCGCCCACGCCCACTCCGATCACCCTGCGGCGATCCACGCCGCTTTGAGCGATCGCTTCGCTGACTAGGTTGGCTGTTTCGGTCAGCACCTCTTCGGGCGAGTTCTCTACGGAGTGAGCCAGTGAGAGGCAGTTCAGCAGACGAGCGCGCAGGTCGGCCACAGCCACACGGATGCTGCCGACGCCAATGTGAATGCCGACAGCGTTGCGCGCCTCCGGCACGAGTCGCAGTGAGGTCCGGGGGCGACCAACGCCACGACGGCCGGTGGGGGCGCTGCCATCCTCGGCGACGAGGCCCTGCTCCAACAGCTCGGAGACCAGGTTGGTGATAGTCGTTGTCGAGAGGCCGGTGAGTTTGGCCAAGCGGGTACGGGAAATGTGCTTGTGCCGAAGCAGCATGAGCAGCACAGCCCTCAGGTTGTGGGACTTGACTGTGCTGGCGTTGGAGCCAACGAGTGTGTGTTGGTTTGCTTTTGTGATCAAGGTATCCCCCCCTGGCATTATTTTAGCAAAGGGAAAAATTAATACAGGGCCCATTATACACATCTCTGCCATGGGTGTCAAGTTTGGGATCAGTGTGTGATTGTATGTCATCGCCCAGCATAGTGGCCCATACGGCCACACCGTCGAGGTCTCGATCCATGATCCAGCTCATTACCATTGGCTGTCCATGGCGGGTGTGGGCGTGGTTGCATCACTGCGATACACACTTGACAAATCGCCGATTCTGCATATAATTAGATATAATATCTAATATGCAAAGATGTTGGTTCGTGAATCACGAGGAGGGCTCTTATGTCCGACCGGAAACCCATTCGGCTACCCAAACAGACCCTGGCTGAGTCAGCTGCCGAAGCTCTGCGCCAAGCAATCCTCAACCGTAGGCTGCAACCTGGTGAATGGCTCCGCCAGGAAGCTCTGGCAGAGGAGATGGGAATCAGTCAGATGACGGTGCGGGATGCCTTGAACCAGTTGGTAGGTGAAGGAATGGTTGTCCGCATCCCCTACAAAGGGGTCCGTGTGGTATCTCTGGATGCCGAAGACATTGAAAACATCTGCACCATGCGGGGTTTGCTAGAAGGACTGGCGGCAGAACTGGCAGCTGAACGTATTACTTCAGAAGAGTTAGACGGGCTGCGGCAACTGCTGCCAGAGACCACGATCAGCCCGGAGCGGGAGTCGGTGGAGCGCGCCCGCCAAGCCAATCGAGAGTTTCACGAAATCGCTATCCGCGCCTGTCAACGACCTTTTTTGATCCGACTTTTAAAGCAATTATGGGACTGGCTTGATCCCTACATCCTCTACGGAGCAGCTTTCGAAATCACCAAGGAATCCTGGACAGAGATGCTCAAGTACTCAGAGCGCGACCTGAAGCGTCATGTCCAGCTCTTGGAAGCGCTGGAAGTGAAGGCGGGTAAACAAGCCCGCCGTGTAGTAGAACAGTACACACGGGAAACATGGGAAAGCACCCAGCGCTTTTTGCGGCAATTGGACATGTAGCCCGAAAAGTAGTTGGGTGACATGACTCAGGGAGCACGGGTTCCAGGTTGATTATGCGTGGCGCCCATGCTCCCCCAGTGTGTGTACAGGGAGGTGATTGAGCAAAACGATCTGCGCGCGCGGGTTTGCTGCCCATATGTATGCTATCGAGTCCTTTCAAATGTAGCAACCGACTGACTGGACAAAGGAGGAGTGAAATGTCTCGCAAGACACTGTTTACAGTGCTGGTCATTCTACTGGTGACCTCATTGATGGCGACGGCGTGTGGTCCAACACCCGCACCCGAAGTGGTCAAAGAAACCGTAGTGGTGGAAAAGGAGGTGGAGAAAGAGGTCACAAAAATCGTCGAGGTGGAGAAAGAAGTCGAGAAAGAGGTCGAGAAAGAGGTAGAGGTGGTCGTCACCGCCACGCCTGAGCCGGAAGTTGAAGCCGAGACGATCCTGATCGGCGGATTTGGTCCGCTATCGGCCCCTGGTGCTTATCAGGCTGGTACGGAGATGCGGCAGGCCTGCGAAATGGCTGTGGATGAGGTCAATGAGGCCGGCGGCGTGCTCGGTAAGGAGGTCGAGCTGATCTTTGGCGATACCGAAGGACTGCCGGAACGCGGCACGGCTGTGACCGAGCGCCTCATCACACAAAACAAGGTGGTTGGCCTTACGGGCGAGTATCACAGCGGTGTGGGCCTGACCGAAGCAGAAGTGGCTCACAAGTACGGCGTCCCGGTTGTTTTTGCCGAACCCTGGGCCGACGAGGTTACCGCGAGCGGCTATCCGGAGATCTTTCGCATCGCTCCGTCCATCGAATACTATAGCAGCATCGCTACCAACTATATCGCGGCGGTGGGCTGGGAAAAGGTTGTCTTTGTCGTCGAGGACACTGACTACGGTCGCTTGAATGGGCCAGTCTGGCAAGAGCAATTGGCGGATCTCGGCATAACCGACGTCGAAATCATCTATGCCGACCCCGCAACGGAAGACTTTACGCCGATCTTGCAGCGTATCGCGCAAGATCCCCCCGATCTCCTGGCCGGCGTCATCACCGGGATTGGAAACACCCGCATGGCGCGTCAGGCTTGTGACCTCGGGCTGGCCCCCACGGCCGAGACCGCCTACTATGCCAGCGTTGACGCCCAGTATCCGGAATTCTGGGAGAACGTAGGCGACTGCGGTCAGTACGTCTTTTACACCTACGTTGGTCTGCCTGAGGCGCTCTGGAACGAAAAGACCGAAGCCTTTATGGCCAAGTTTGAGGAGCGCTACGGACATCAGCCCGGCGGATCGGCTATGGCGGCCTATGACGCCACGTATCTGCTGCTGGAGGGTATCAAGCAGGCAGGCTCCACCGACTCGGGTGCTATCATCGAAGCGCTGGAGAACATCGAGTTCACAGGCGCGATGGGGGACTTTTGGTTCGAGTACACTTCAGAGAACCCCGTGCCGGACGATACACCAGCCTGGATGTGGCACCAATGGCCAACGCCGAACACTTACATCTTGCAATACACGGAGGTGGACCAGGCCGCTGGGGACGCCAATGTCGTCTTCCCGACGGAGCGCGCCACCGGTCCGCTCTACACCTCGCCGTGACCTGACTTCATCTGGGTCTCCCCCCGCCGATCGGTAAGGTCTCTTGACCGAACTGAAAGGGGGGAGACCTACTTATTCTTTTCCACGATGAGGAGGAATTCAAAATGAAATACTTCCTGTCGTTGTGTACGACCGGGCTGACCGTGGGGGTGATCTATGCTCTCATGGCGCTCGGTTTGACGTTGATCTTTTCGATCCTGCGCGTCATCAACTTTGCCCACGGCGAGTTTTATATGTTGGGAGGATATGCATCGTATTTCATCCTCAGTGCGTTTACTGGTCTTCACCCCTTGTTGGCCATACCGATAGCCGGCCTGATCACAGCTTTGCTCGGATTGGCCTTTGAACTGGCTTTCCTGCGGCCCATGCATCAGGATCGCATCGAACGCCCAGACGAGTATGCCATCCTGATCACATTTGGACTGTCGTTTTTCCTGATGAACCTGGCCCTGGCGGTCTTTGGTCCCTATCCTCATCGTCCAGCATCATTCTTTCAAGGTGCGATCGACCTTGGCATCGTGCGTATCAGTGCCGACCGGCTTACGGCCAGCGCCCTCTCGCTGGTCTTGCTAGCCCTGTTGCTGCTCGTCATCAACAAGACTTGGATAGGCAAGGCATTGCGGGCAGTGAGCCAGGACAAAGAGGCGGCAGCCGTGGTGGGCATCAACCCCCTGGCCATGAACAGCGTCGCCTTTGCCCTGGGCGCGGGTCTGGCGGCCATGGCTGGAGCGCTGCTGGCGCCGAGTTTCTCTGTGACACCCGACGTCGGCGCTGTGCCCTCCATCCGTTCCTATGTGATCATTGTGCTGGGTGGGATGGGCTCGATCCAGGGCAGCATCCTGGGAGGCATAATGATCGGCCTGGTGGAGAGCCTGGGCGCTGGCTACTTTCCCGATCCCAGCCGGGCGCTCAA
>JASFTJ010000128.1:0-6645 GCA_050053615.1 Anaerolineae bacterium
GACGTCCAGCGGCCCAACCGTGGCCGTCCGCGTGCCCGATCACGTTCTGGTCCGCGAGCTGTGCCGGCGGCTCGGCGCGCCCCTGGCTGCGACCAGCGCCAACCGCCACGCCCAACCCGTCTCCGTCACTGCGGGTGACGTCGAGGCGGCGCTGGGCGGTCGCATCCCCCTGATCCTCGATGGCGGGCCGTGCCCCGACAGCGTGGCCTCGACTGTGCTGGACCTGACCGTTTCGCCGCCGGCCATCTTGCGCTCCGGTCCGGTCACAGCGGAGCAGTTGGCGTCCGTCATTCCTTGACACCTTGACTGACTGACCAATCTCTTAGGACACGGATTCACATGGATTTCATGCATAAAAATACTTGAGTATCCGTGTGAATTCGTGAAATCCGTGTCCCATTCTTGCTTTCCATCAAGCCAAGACGAGTTTTGTCAATCAGCCAACTCCCTCATCTCATGGCAACAGGCGATCCAATCCAAGGGTGCGCAGGCATTCATCGGTCGGCTCGCCGGTTTCGGGGTCCCACTTCATCCGCTCGTAGAAACGGCGCTTGAACCAAGCGAAATCCTCATCGGTGATGCCGCTGCCTTCAATCGGCCCGCTGTCAAAGGCCGTCATCACTCGTTTGGGGAGTTTGTCGTCAAGGGCCGTGAATCCTTCCCGTACGTTGAACAGCCGCGATAGGGTCTGGGCCCGCTCTCCGACGGCGAGGATGTCGTGGATGCTGTACTCGATGCCGCTCACGCCGGAGAGGGCCTCGGCCATGTGACCATAGTCATAACAGTAGAAGGCGCAGACCAGCGCACAGTCCTGAAAGTGCGCCCAGTTCAGCTCGTTGTAAAAGACCTGCATCTTGTTCTCGTCCAGCGCCTCCCGGTCCACGGGACCGATCGACTTCTCTAGGGCGGCCTTCACCCGCTGCAGCGACCGACCCTCGCGGGTGAAGGCAGTGTCGTGCATGTTCATCATGTGGTCCGCGCCGACCGGGGCCACAGCGTAGCCGACGCCCATGGCCGGCTTCATGCGCGGCTCGTGCATGGGCAGTTCCTGGCCCTTGACGGTGATGTTGAATGGCTCTGATGCCGGGCCAAAGCGGGCGGCCATGCGGGCCACGCCCTCGGCCAGCACGTCGCCAAAGCCCTGGCGGAGGGCGATCATCTCCACGGAACGGGTCAGCAGCTCGGCGTCGCCCCAGTGGTATTCCAGGCCGTCGGTGTCCTCGGAGGTCAGGATGCCGTTCTCAAAACACTCCATGGCAAAGGCGATGGAAACCCCGGTGGAGATAGCATCCAGGCCGTAGGCATTTGCGAGTTCGTTGGCCTTGAGCACGGCCAGGTTGTCGGACACGTCGCAGCAGGACCCAAACGCGGCCATGGCTTCATACTCGGGCCCACCGTAGACCGGGTCAAGGCGGCGAACTGGGTCCGTGTCCTCATTCTCAAAGACCTGTTTGCAGCGCACCGGACAGCCCTGGCAGGTGTCGCGGTCCTTGTAGAACATCTCGTAGTTGCGCTCGCCGCTCAACAGTTCGGCGTGCTCAAAGATGGGCTTCCCGAAATTTCGCGTCGGGGCGTTGCCCACGCGGGCATTGCTCAGCAGCCCGTCCTGCGTACCGCGCCCGATGCCAGCAGTGGCCCAGCTCATGAGCTCTCTGTAATTCTCGCCCAGCCAGCGGGAGACCTTGGTCACACGGGTACGGTCGGCCACGGGGACCTGGCCCGTGCCGCGCACGGCCACGGCCTTGAGATTTTTGGAGCCCATCAGCGCGCCCAGACCGGTGCGCCCTGCCGCTCGGTTGACATCGTGTATGACGGCCGCGTAGCGCACTAGGTTCTCGCCCGCCGGGCCGATCTGGGCCACGCGCACCCGAGCATCCCCCAGCTCTTCACGGATCAGGGCCTCGGTGGGCGCGGTCTTGAGGCCCCACAAATGATCCGCAGCGTGGATTTCGACCCCGCCTTTGGCCGCGTCCTTGATCCAGAGGTAGACGGGTGACTCGGCGCGCCCACGAATCACCAGCGCGTCAAAGCCGGCGCGTTTGAACTCGTGGCCCCACCAGCCGCCCACCTCGGAGCTGCCCAGCGCGCCGGTCAGCGGTGACTTGCCGCCCACGCCGTGGCGTCCCGCACCAGGGAAATTCGTGCCCTGCATGACGCCCGGGGCAAAGATGAGCAGGTTGTCGGGGCTGAAGGGATCGGTGTTCTGAGGCAGGTCGCGCAGCAACAGGTAGGCGACCAGCGCCCGTCCGCCGACCAGGAGCCGGTAGACGTCCTCGACAGGGCGCTCGACGCGCGTCTCGCCGGAGGTCAAATCCACATGCAGAATCTTGCCATGTGTGCCACCAATCATATTAACATAATCCTTTCCAGAATGCGATTAGACCGGGATACCCACAAAGCATTCTAGACTATCTGCGTGTATCCGTCAAATTCGTGTCCAATTGTCTGCAATGTGCTGGATTGAGGTGATGAATTTGTGTAATCTCGCAGCGCCTGGGCCTGAGCTTGCAGGTTAGTATATTCATCCGAGCCCTGTGGTTCAGCGCACGCCGAGCAGCAGCTCGATGAGTAGTTGATCCAGCGCCTCGTAGGGCTGACTGCGTTTGCCCAAGGCGATGCGATCAAACTCGTGGGCTCTGAGGCCGGCAGCCTTGTCGGGCGTGTACGCTCCCTTGAGGGGGGCCATCGAGCCATCGTCGGTGCGACTCTCGGTCAGTAGGGCCTGGATCTCGGGGTCGTCGTTGAACTGCTCGACCTTTTCCTTGAGGATGAGGTAGGTGCGCATGTTGCCTCGGGCAAAGGCTTTGACGCCTTCCAGGTCATCGCTGCGGAAGGCGTGGGCGTCAAAATGGCGTGGGCCATCGTAGCCGACGTCCTCCAGGAACTTGACCAGGAAGAAGGCCTGTTTGATGCCGTGCGAACCAAAGCGGAAATCCTGATCATACCGGGCCGAGTTCTGATCGTTCAGGTCGATGTGAAAGAGTTTGCCCGCGTCCCAGGCCTGGGCCACGCCGTGCATAAAGTTTAGCCCGGCCATGTGCTCGTGGGCCACTTCGGGATTGACGCCGACCATCTCCGGATGGTCGAGGGTCTCGATGAAGGCCAGCATGTGACCGGTGGTGGCCAGGTAGATATCGCCGCGTGGCTCGTTGGGCTTGGCTTCTAGGGCAAACTCGTAGCCATAGGCCTGGTCCATGTTGTACTCACACAAAAAGTTGAGCGCCTCTCGGAACCACTTGAGTGCGTCCAATGGGTCCTTGCCGACATCGGTCTCAGTTCCCTCGCGCCCGCCCCAAAAGACATAGGTCTCTGCTTCAAGTTCGGCGCCCAGGTCCATGGCTTGCATGGTCTTTTGCAGGGCGTAGGCCCGCACCTGGGGGTCGTTGCTGGTAAAGGCCCCGTCGCGAAAGGCGGGGTCTCCAAAGAGGTTGGTGGTAGCCATGGGCACGACGATGCCGGTGTCGTTCAGGGCCTTTTTAAAGTCGGCCACGATGCGGTCCCGCTGGGCGAGAGTGGCATCGATGGGCACCAGGTCGTTGTCATGAAAGTTGACGCCCCAGGCGCCGACTTCGGCCAACAGGTGGACGATGTCCACCGGCGACAGCGTCTCGCGCACCGGCTGGCCGAAAGGGTCACCGCCCGTGTTGCCCACGGTCCACAGGCCAAAGCTGAATTTGTGCTCGGGTTTGGGTTGATACCGATTCGACATCATTCTCTCCTATCTCATTCGCAGGGTATGCTCGGAGCGTTCCTTGTCGAGATCGCTGCGTCGCTTCGTTACGACTCGCCCGGAAACCGGTGCGCCCAGCGCTCGCCGCCATCCACAAAGAGCACCTCGCCGGTGGTATACTCGCTCTGGACCAGGTAGAGCACTGCGTGTACCACGTCCTGGGGGCTGCCCCAGCGACCCAACAGCGTCGCCTGTGCCCCCTGAGCGACTTGCTCCTCGGTAAAGCTGGGCGGGGGTAGAACGGGGCCCGGCACCACACCGTTGACCCGCACCTGAGGAGCCAGCTCTACGGCTGCGCTGCAGGCCAGCGCCCACAGTGCGCTCTTGCCGACGCCGTGGGCCAGGTACTTGGGCCAGGGGTCGAACACACCTCGGTCGAGAATGGCGACGATCACACCTTTTCCGTGCTCGATCATGCCCGGCGTCAATTCCTGGAGCAGCAGTAAAAAGCTCTCGACCAGCACGCCTTGGATCTGCCGCCAGGTCTCCAGCGTGACGTCGAACAGGCCGGTGCGGACAAAGGGCGATGCGGCGTGCACCAGGATGTCTACCTTGCCGAACTGTCTCTGCGCCGCCTGGACGATGGTCCGAGCAGATTCGGGGTTGCCCAGGTCTGCTCGCACAGCCACTGCTTCCACACCCAGGCGCCGCGCCTCGGCGATCGTTTCTTCTGCCGGGCTAGCCGAGCGGTTGTAGTGTACGACAAGATCTGCGCCGGCCTCGGCCAGTCCCAGGCTGATGGCCCGGCCCACACGTACCCCGCCGCCGGTTATGAGTGCCACTTTTCCTTTTGGGTCCATTGACACCTCCTACTCATGACATCTTACCACAAAGGAACCAGGACACAAAGCGATTCCGCCACGTTCGCTCTCTGTTCCTCAAGTGCGAAATGTGGGCTAAGGACCGGTCCGTCAGTCATTGTCGGCGTCCCGATCTCGGCCAGAGCGCCGTCGAACAGCTCCGAATCCGGCAGCAGCTGGTGGAATGCTGGGATGGGGGAATGGCTTGCTGAGCAACGGGCTCGTGCATCCCTTCTCCCATCCCTCGCATCAAGCGGTGCTCTCGGTGTACCCGGTGTCGGAACTTGGACGGCCTAGCCTATGATAGTCTATCCCGGCAGGTTTGTAAAGCTAAAGTTAACAGATGCCTCCTGGATTAATCTTTACTGGACGAGTAGTTAAGTCAGAATGTAATTTGGTAGCATTTGTTAAGTCACAGTTGACACGGGGGCGCAACCTATGATATAATGGAAAAAGGTGGATCATGTGACAAAGGAGGCAAGGAGTATGGAACTTGGACACCGTATTCGCGCCCGGCGCCAAGAGCTCGGCCTTAGCCTGCGTGATCTGGCGGAGCGGGTTGGCTTGACGGCCAGTTTCCTCAGCCAGATCGAGCGCGATTTGACCAGCCCTTCCATCGAATCGCTGCGCAAAATTAGCGATGCGCTGGAGGTGCCTATCTTTCACTTCCTGCTCGAACCAGACGGCAAAAGCCCCGTCGTCCGCCGCAACAGACGGACGCAACTCAAGCTGCCGGGCTCCAATTTGACCTACCAACTCCTCTGTCCCGACTTGAACCGGCAGATGGAAGTCTTGCTGGCCGAATGGGAACCGGGGCATGATAATATCACCATGCCCCTGCGCCAAGAGACCGAAGAGTTCGTCTATGTGTTGGAAGGACAATTGGAGATCGATCTGGACGGCGAGGTCTATCTTCTCGGTCCTGGGGACAGCGCCTACTTTGATGGCCCCGCACTCCGCCAGCTGGCCGCCCGGGGCGACACTACCCTGCGGTTCATTTCGGTGATCACACCGTCTGTCTTTTGAGATAGAGGCGCTAGGAGTCTCTGGGAGAAACGTTCTTGGGTTCGTAGTAGGCGCTTTGCCATGTTTGTCCGGAATATCCGGCGCGGCCAAAAGCTGGGTTGGTGGCCCTAACCTGCGTTATGGACGTCGAGCTGGCGCCCCACGTGCGGGTCAACGCCGATGGGCCGTCGAAAACTCGCCGTTCGAGCGCGTCGGCGCCCCCGAGGACGTGGCCCGGCCGGTGATTCTTCTGATCGAAATGGATGGCTGCCCTGAAAGAAGGGCAGTCGAAAGAAAACGGGTGCAGAGCGTATATTTCGTATTGCGTGAGTTGAGATGGCCAACACGGCGTTTGTGAATCTAGCGACGGGGGACATAGCCATTGAGTCCACGGATCAGGAGGTGCGGCGGCGCTTTTTGGGCGGGCGGGGCCTGGGCGCGGTGCTCCTGACGCGCCACCTGTCCGATCCGGCTGACCCCTTTGCGCCCGACAACCCGCTCATCTTGACCGCCGGCCCCTTCACCGGGACACCCTGGCCGACGGGCGCCCGCCTTCACGTCACCTTTCACTCGCCGCTGACCGGTATCTATGGCTATGCCAACTCGGGCGGCGCGTTCGGGGCAGAGCTGGCCCAGGCCGGGTACGATGCCCTGGTCGTCACCGGTCGCGCCGGGCGTCCAGTCTACCTGACGGTGACGCCCGAGGGCGTCGAGCTCCACGCCGCCGACCATCTCTGGGGGTTGGGCGTCCACGACACAACCGACACCTTGGCGGCCGGCGGCGCCCGCGTAGCCTGCATCGGCCTGGCCGGCGAGAACCGCGTGCGCCTGGCCGCTATCATCAACGACCAGGCTCGGGCAGCGGCCCGTTGCGGCGGCGGCGCAGTGATGGGCGACAAGCGCCTCAAGGCCATCGTCGTGCGCGGCGACGCAGCGCGCGGTTTCCCGCCAGCCTTTCGCAAAAAGGCCCGCCGGGCGATGCGCCACGTGCGCGAGCATCCCAACGTCGCTGGATTGCGCGAGTGGGGCACTGTCGGCCTGGTGGCCATCAAGAACCAGGCTGGCGACCTGCCGGCCTACAACCACCAGCGGAGCCAGGTCCCTTGGGTC
>JASFTJ010000129.1:0-6598 GCA_050053615.1 Anaerolineae bacterium
AGTCGTCAGGCGGCACGAGTGCATCGTCAGGTCCCATCCCAGCCGGGGAAGCGGCTGCAACAGGAACCATCAGGACCCCAACAACAGCAAGGCTCAAGAAAAAGTGTATGCTCTGTGCTCTGTGCTTCATTCCGCTCCTCCTATCCCCATGAGGGGTATGGAAACCTCGGCTCGGCGAACCAAAGATTGGACGGGTTGCTTACTGGGGCTCGATGACAACGGACGCCGTCATGTTCCAGCGTAGCCGCTCGTCGAACCGATCGGGCTGGATGATCACCGTGTACGTGATGTCGCCCATCTTGTCCTTGCCGATGGCCTCAATGCGGACGACCAGGCCGGGCAGTTCCAGATCGGGGACGGCATCAAACGTGACAGTGACTGGGTCCCCCTCATGGACGCGGACGACATTGAGCTCGGTCAGATCGTCCGTCTCGATCTGCCAGGCAGAGAGGTCGGCCAGCACCACGATGGGGGCGCCGGGGGCAACCTGCTCGCCCACTTTGGCATCGAGGGAAGCGACGGTGCCTGCAAGCGGCGCCTGCAGCTCCGTTTCGGCCAGGGCGACCTGGGCTTGCTCCAAAGCTGCTTCGGCGGCTGCTACCTCCGCTTCGGCAGCGGCGATAGTCTCAGGCCGGGCGCCGGCCAGCAGCAAGTCGAGCTGAGCCTGGGCGCGTTGGATCTCGGCCTCGGCGGCGGCGACTTCGGCGGAGCGGGCTGGGGCCTTTAGCGCGTCGAGCCCGGCCTGGGCCTGGTCGATCTGAGCCTGAGCGGCGGCGACATCCGCGCCGCTGGGTCCTTCTTGCAATGCTTTGAGCCGCGCCTTGGCCGCCTCATAGGCGTTGGTGGCCTGCTCCAGTTGCAGCGATTCGGGTCGGGCCGTGATGTTTGGCTCTGACTTGACCCGATCGTAGGCCGCCTGGGCCTGTCGCAGGGTCGCCTCGGCGTTGGCCACATCGGCGCGCGCTGCGACCAATTCCCCCTCGCCGGGGCCTTCCCTCAGCTTTTGCAGCGAGGCCCATGCGGCAGCCAGGGAAGCTTTGGCAGCAGCGATTTCTTCCGACCGAGCGCCCTGTTGGACTCTGGCCAACTGTGCCTGGGCAACCTCGACGGCGGCCTGCGCGGCGCCGATCTCCTCTGGGCGCGGACCCGCTATCACTTCAGCCAGAGCGCTTTGGACTCGGCGCAATTGGGCTTCCGCCTGGGCAACCGCCGCAGCCTGTTGCGATGCGTCGAGACGCAGGAGCACCTGCCCCGCTCCGACCTGATCGCCTTCCGCCACAAACACCTCGGCCACGATGCCGCCCGTGGATAGACTCAGATTCGCGCTCCTGGCCGGGACCACCACCGCCTCGGCCACCACTTCATCGCTGGCCTTCACCGGGGGCAGGTCTCCTATTGGCTCCGGCGTCGCTGCTGTAGCGGAAGCGCCCAGTCCCGAGCGACTCACAACCAAGTACGCAGCTCCCGCCACGACGGCCAGGATAACCACGCCGATAATCCACTTTTTCATCTCATACCTCCGTATGTCGTGCAACAAGATGCCACAGTCCGCATGCCCTACTCGTACGCTAGCACATCGCGCACAGTAACCCGTGAGGCGTTTCGTGCGGGCCAAAAGCTGGCAAGGGTGGCCAGGATAATGACCACGACCAGCCATAGCGCCATTCCCCCCACCGAATACGTATAGCTCAAGGTACTCTGCATGATGGCAATCCCCACCACGTTGCTAAGGCCTTTGCTCAGGGGCAGCGCCAGAACTGCCCCGATGAGCCAGCTTAGCAACCCAATGATGATACCTTCGGTGATGACAATCTGCAAGATTGCACCGTCTGAAGCGCCAATGGCGCGCATGACGCCGATCTCTCGCGTGCGTTCGAGCACGTTGAGGCTCATCGTGCCCATCAGGCCGATGCCCCCCACTGCAGCAAGCAGGATGGCCATGATCAACAGGAACATGATGAGCACATTGAACTGAGACTCGGCCCGCGCTCGCTCGCTGTTGCTGCTCTGCGTCCAACTCACCTGGAAGCCGAGGTTCTCAAAATGCTCCTCCAGCGCTTTCTCCACCCGCGATTGGAAGGCCGTGTCATGCTGTTCGGTTTGTACGAACACCACGCCGGCGCGCCCCACACCACCCACGATCCGGGATAAATACGGCAAATTCACATAGGCCATGGGAGCCGGCGGCGTCCCTTTGATGATGCCGACCACGCGCCAGGTCGTCTCGTCACCGTCAACCTTGAGGACAATATCGTCGCCGACCTCGAGGTCGGATTCGTCTTTGAGCATGAAGGTGTTGATGACCACGGCCCTCTCGTCCTCAGGGAGCAGCCAGCGACCGTGGACTACAGTGGGGTGCACCAGATCGCTGTCGGCGCGGGGGGCGCGCAGCCAGATGGTGTCGCTTTCTGTGTCATCTGGACGGATGCGGCGCGCATTGCTGAAACGCCAGGCCTCAGCGGCGACCACACCTGGCACGCGCAGGGCCTCACGCTCGATCTGCTCGATGCGATAAGCGCGCCGAAAGCCAACGAGAGCATCGTAATCCACATATTCAAACATGTCCTCCAGGGTGAGGAGCAGCGAGGCCCGCACACTGAACACAGCGATAAAGATGGCACCGCCCAAGATCAGAGTCGTGAGTGTGAGCACCAGCCGCCCCTTGCGCCGGAAGGTGTTGCGCAGAGAGAGCAACACCGGTCGCGACAGACCACGCACTCGCTCTAGCAGTCGGTCGACGAAACCTTGACCAAAGTGGCTGCTGCTGAGACCATAATCACTCATCGCTTCCCGAGCCGTCACGCGCACCGCGGACACGATGGGATAAAGCGCCGCCAACAGCGGCACGACCAGGCCCACCGCGATTTCCAGGGCGAGCACCCGAAGCGAAATCGTAAAGCTCTGGATGTCAAAGTTGAGAAGCCGAGCCATGTACCTGCTCATGGCCTGCCCCCCCAACGCTCCCAGCGGCACGGCGATCAACAGCGCCAGCAGGCTAAACATCAGAACCAGGCTATAGTACACACTCATGATCTGACCGTTGCGGGCGCCAACGGCTTTCATGATCCCAATCTGGCGGACTTGCTGCGACAGCAGCGCTTGCATCGTGTTCACCACCAAGAATCCGCTCAGGAGGAGGGATAGGAAGCCCAGCGAGCCCATGAGCAAAATCACCGGCTGAACGACCTCTTCGGCTGGATGCTTGCCCGGCGTGGGAATCCAGGTGCCATAGACGATCCGGCCGCTTTTCTCGACCCTGTCCTGGACCTCTTTTGCGACGCGTGTGACATGCTCCTGGTCAAGCTGGTCGCCAGCGACGATGAGGTTCAATTCGTCAAAACTGCGCGGCATGCCCAGCCATTCGAGTGTCTCAGGGCCGATGTAACCGGCAGCCGCATCGATCCACGAAGCATCCATCTGACTGACGTCGTGCGTGACACCGGCGATCCGCAGTTCGCGCAGCTTGCCGTTGGGCGCTTCGACGATCACGGGATCCCCCACCTCGACCCCCATCCAGGCCAGGGAGGCCCGTTCGATCAGCACCTGGTCCTCAGGAGGCGGCCAGGCGCCCCGCTCTGACTGTACCTTTTGAACTCGAATGTCGTCATAGTCGGGATAGGCAAAGAGCTGAATGTCCCGCCACTCCTCGGTCTCGGGGTCCGTCTTGAAGCGCAGGTAGATGCTCCGCCGCCCATCCACCTCTCTGACGCCATCCATGTTTCGCACCATCCACAGCAGTTCATCATCAAAAGGTGCGGTAAAGAGTACGGCATGGGCAGGGCTCGCAGAGGCCCAACTGCCGTTCAGATCTCGGGTAAAGACATCTTGCGAACCGGCGATCATCCCCACGGCAAACACACCCACCGCGATAGAGAGCACCACAAGCACTGTACGAGCCTTGTTGCCCCACAGATCGCGCAGCACCTTTCGCCAACGCGGACTAGGCATGATGCGCTCCGTCTCTGCCGTTCACATTTTCGGCGATTCGCTCCTCTGCCACTCGGCCCAGCGCCTCTCTGGCGGTCGCCGAAGTGGCCAGCAACTCTTGGAACGTCTCGCGGTTCAGCGCGGCGACTTCCACGCCGGTCTCTGGCGCAGCGCGGATGGTGGCGATGTTGGTCCCACCTCGCAGCAGCTCGATCTCGCCAAAGTACTGGCCTCGTCCCATGCGGGCGACGACCAGCCGTTCTCCATCGGATGCCTCCACCAACACCTCGATCTGGCCCTTGGTGATGATATAGAACCTGTCGGGGGACATTCCTTCCCGAACGATGATCGAACCGGGAAGGTAGGATTCCCGCTCCAGGTTCCGTGTAGCTTGGATCAGTTGCCGTTCGGTGACTGCCGGAAAGGTCCTGGCCACATACTCCTCAATGATTTCGCCATCGGAGAGCATCAGGGTTCTTGTGGCCCGTTTGGCCAGATCGCGGTCGTGGGTTACCATCAGAATCGTCTTGCCCCGTTCCACCAGGTCTTCAAAGAGGCGAAAGACCGATTCTGCCGTTTTGGAGTCAAGGTTGCCCGTGGGCTCATCGGCGGCGAGGATCGGCGGATCATTGGCCAGCGCCCGGGCAATGGCCACACGCTGTTGCTGGCCGCCTGAAACCGCAGAAGGCAGTTTGTCCGCGTGTTCGGCCACGCCGACCTGGGCCAGCAGGTGCATGGCCCGCTCCCGACGCTCGCGCATCGAGTACATGTGGCAGAAATCCATCGGCAGCATCACGTTTTCAACCACTGTCAGCGTCGGCAGCAGCTGGAAAAACTGAAAGATGACGCCGATGTGGCGCCCGCGCCACTGAGCCAGCTTCCCCTCGCTCAGCGTGCCGACCGACGTGTCACCCACCAGCACCTCGCCCGACGTGGGCCGGTCGATGCCAGTGATCATGTTGACGAGCGTAGACTTGCCGCTGCCCGACTTGCCGATAACAGCCACAAACTCTCCGGCGTCAACCTGCAGGTCAACATCCTTGAGCGCTGGAAAGTCCCCCGCCGGACTGTGGTAGGTCTTGACGAGCTTTCGACACTCAATGAGGTAATCGTTGCCGTTTTGATAGCGGTCACTCGACGAACCATTGCCGGCTTTGTTTCGCTTAAGCCATTTTCCAAACATGCGTGATACTCCTACAGGACAAAACCACTCGAATTTCTTTTCCGTTCAGACAGCGTCCGGCCATTTGGCCTCTTGTGCAAAACCAGAGCTCCGCATACACCTGTTACTATACGACAAAAAGGGCCGGAAAGTATCAGTTATCTGCAGGATTCCGGGCAGGTTCAGCTCTTCTGCCCCAGGCCTGGCCGCGCGGTCAGCCTCTCTCGATTGGGCTTGCATTTTCTGACAGGCTGACTTATAATTCTACACGCTTTGTTCCTCAGAGGCAAGCGCGTTGCACAGGCAAAACGCCTCACAAGACATCAAAAGGGACACAGGCAGCAAAAACTCTGGATAGAAGATCATCAGGAAGTTTTGTGCAGCAAAGGTCTGTGTAACATTCCATGTGGGGTGCCATGCAAGGGAAACACAGCCTGACCAGCAGATGGAACGGGCCAGCACCTAAATACACTCGCTGCGCTTGCGACTTGGGCGCTGGCGACTCATCCGTCCCCCTCCCTGTTCGATGAGAGGAGAAATATGACTGATGCAAGACAACTCATCCGATGTGACCGGCGCTATCTAGGCGTTCGTTTGGGCGCTCAGATTGCCGTGCTCGCAGTGCTAGCGATGGTCGGCCTTCTTGCGTGGCACACCATCGCGATCGCTGTGGTTTCCGGAATTCTCGCTCTCTTTGCCATCCTGAAATGGATCATTCGCCAGACGTGGAAGTTCACTGTCGGTCCTGACCAGATCCGGACGGAGAAGCTCTTCACAAGCCAGATCGACCTCCGAACACCCCTGGAGCAAATCGTTGGCATCAATGCATATGAAGGAATTCTTGAGGCAATTCTCGGTGTTGGAACAATCGAGATCAGCACGGCATCATCTCAGCGGGATCATGTCGCCATCAAATGGCCCCATCTCCGTAACGCTCGGAGTGTAGCCAACAGCCTAGAAACACACTCAAAGGAAAAGTGAAGGTACTCACGCCGCAATCACCCAGCGGGTGAAGCCGACAAGCGCTGCGGCAACCAAGACTGGCCTCCGCACTCGCGGCTTATCCGCGGCGCCGTTGGGTCGCCAGATTTGACGGGCCACGACGCAGTCGTTCCTGCACTACCTTTGGTGGGGATGTGGCGATGGCAGACAGAAAGGAGGAGGAGAGCATGGAGCAAAACCGTGCCACGCACTTCATGCAGCAAGGGTACGTCTGATCGGAGGCGGTACTCCTGGCCGTGTGCCAGGAATTCGAGATCGAGATGGAAAACGATGTCATTCCCCAGATCGCTTTTGGCTTTGCTGGCGGAATCGGCAACACAGGGGCCGTCTGCGGTGCCGTCGTCGGTGCTGTGATGGCAATCGGTCTCAAGTTGAGCAGGGGCGATACGATGGAAGAATCGCTCCACAGACTGGCGGTGCCGCGGGAGTTTCGTCGGCGATTCGAGGCCGAGATGGGGACCATCAGCTGCCGCGAATTGACGGGGGCGGATCTGAGCACGGAGGAGG
>JASFTJ010000130.1:0-6577 GCA_050053615.1 Anaerolineae bacterium
TCCTGGGCTACGGTCCCATTGAGCCGCTGTTGAGCGATGAATCGATCACAGAAGTCATGGTCAACGGCCCCGAAGACGTCTACGTCGAGCGATCAGGAAAGATCGAAGCAACCGACCTGAGATTTCGAGACGAGGATCACGTCTTGCGCATTATTGACCGCATCGTCTCCCCACTCGGACGCCGCATCGATGAGAGCCAGCCGTACGTGGATGCCCGTCTCCCTGATGGCTCGCGCGTCAATGCCATTATCCCACCTCTGTCCTTGATCGGTCCCATCCTCACCATCCGCAAGTTTGCCCGCATTCCCATTACGGCTCAGACGCTAATTGAATACGGTACGATCACGTCGGAAGCACTGGAATTCATGAAAGCTTGTGTCCAGGCCAGACTCAACGTCGTCATCTCAGGAGGCACCGGATCGGGCAAAACGACGACACTGAACGTGCTTTCCGCCTACATCCCCAACGATGAGCGGATCATCACCATCGAGAACGCGGCCGAACTTCAGCTCCAGCAGGATCACGTCTTGCCCCTGGAGACCCGCCCACCGAACGTGGAGGGCAGGGGCGAGGTCACCATGCGGCAACTCGTCATCAACAGCCTGCGTATGCGACCGGACCGGATCATCGTCGGCGAGTGCCGTGGCGCCGAGGCGCTAGACATGCTCCAGGCCATGAACACCGGCCACGACGGCAGCATGACAACCGCCCACTCGAACAGCCCACGGGATACCCTATCCCGTCTGGAAACCATGGTGTTGATGGCCGGTATGGATCTGCCCCTGCGGGCCATCCGTGAGCAGATCTCGTCCGCACTGAACCTGGTCATCCACCAGGAGCGCATGCGGGATGGGACACGCAAGGTCGTAAAAGTCACCGAGGTACAGGGTATGGAGGGCGATGTCGTGGTCATGCAAGACCTCTTTGTCTTTGAACAACAGGGGCTCGAAGCGGGCAAGGTGGTAGGCAGACTTAGACCGACCGGCATCCGCCCCAAGTTCATCGAAATCATCGAAGCTGCTAACATCCACCTGCCACCGACCATTTTTGGTGTCGGCCGCCGCTTCTAGCAGGAATCAGCCTAGCAGGGAGAATGCTCAGATGGAATCCTTGCAGAACCTGATGAATCCAATCGTCCTAGCCCTTGTCGCCGCGTTTGCTGTATTCGTCCTGTTCTTGGGTCTAAGCCGAGCGCAACGGACCGAAGAAGAAGAGGTCGAAGAACGACTGGATCGCTACGGCGCCCGAGCCATAGACGAGGGGCAAATGCCCCAGCAGCGTCGTTCGGCTATGGACCGTCTGGAGGATGTCGTCGCCCGCCGCGGCTTCTCAGCCAGCGTCCGCACCGATCTGGCCCGGGCTGACCTGAAACTCCGAGTGGCCGAATTCATGATCTTGACGCTGCTTACAATCGCTGTCCTGTTCCTAGTGGCTTGGCTCATCTTTGATACGCCGCTCGTGGGGCTGATCTTTGGCATTGTCGGCTTCTTTGTACCGCGCATCTATGTCAACTTTCGCAAGCGGCGCCGCTTGAACGCCTTTAACGACCAACTGGGAGACACAATCACGTTGCTATCCAACTCGCTGCGCTCCGGCTACACGATCGTCCAATCCATGGATACGGTGGCCGAGCAACTCCCCGATCCCATCGCCGGTGAGTTTCATCGCGTCACGCAAGAGATTGCTCTGGGCCTGAACTACGAAGAAGCACTAAGGAACATGCTGCGTCGCGTCCCAAGCGATGACCTGGACCTGATGATCACCGCGATCAGCATCCAGGGAAAAGTGGGCGGCAACCTAGCCGAGATCCTGGACACCATTGGCCACACCATCCGCGAACGGGTGCGCATCAAAGGTGAAATCCGCGTCCTGACCGCTCAGCAGATGATCTCTGGCTACATCCTGACAGCACTGCCGATAGCACTGGGCTTAATCTTGTACTTGATCAACAGGGAGTACATGGGCCGCATGTTCAGCGACCCGTGCGGCTGGATCATGCTCGGCGTCTCCCTGGTGATGATTGCTATCGGGTATACGATCATCCGCAAGATCGTTAACATCGAAGTCTAAAGGCATATCAACTACATTGCACGGAAGATCGGGAGAGATGCAATGCCTATCCCCTTAATTGCTGGCGCCGCTTTCTTGGTTTTTATGGCCATTCTGCTGATTGTCCTTGGCATTGCCGCGCCGCGCCCAGCCGACGAAGTTGCAGCGCGGCTGGAAGAAGTTGGCGGACGGCCAATGACCCTGGAGGAAATCGAGCTGGCTGAGCCATTCAGCCAACGCATTCTCGTGCCCATGGTGCAAGCCAGCGCCCAGTTCATGGAACGCTTCACGCCCCTGCAGACGCTGGAGGCAACTCGCCAGAAGCTGGAACTGGCTGGCAACCCTAACAACTGGAGTCCCACAGAATTTCTGGGCGTGCGAGGTCTGGCAGCACTGGTGCTGGGCGCCCTGACCTTCTTCCTGACCATGTTGGCCGAAACCCAGGTTCCTCAGCGTCTGCTTTTCACAGGCGCCATGACCGTGTTGGGCTTTTTCTTGCCTGTTGTATGGCTGGGAAGTCGCATTCGCCGTCGCCAAGAAGAAATCGTCAAGACCCTGCCTGATGCCCTCGACCTGTTGACCATCAGCGTCGAAGCAGGATTGCCCTTTGACGGAGCCATGCAACGCGTTGCGGACAAGTGGGACAACGAGCTCAGCAAAGGCTTCCATCGTGTGTTGACCGAACTCCGTGTGGGCAAGACTCGCCCCGAAGCCCTGCGGGATATGGCCAATCGTATGGAGGTGCCGGACGTGACCCAGTTCGTGGCCGCCTTGATCCAGGCTGACCAGCTCGGTATCAGCATCGCCAAAGTCCTGCGCATCCAATCGGAGCAAATGCGCATCAAACGGCGCCAGCGCGCAGAGGAAAAGGCCCAGCAAGCCCCGATCAAGATGCTGTTCCCAATGACTTTTCTGATCTTTCCCACCATCCTGATCGTCATCCTGGGGCCAGCCATCCTCATCCTGAAGGAATCGCCACTGTTCCAGCAAGGTCTGTGACGAACATCAACCAAACAGACAGGCGCCCGGACATCATGCGTCTACCAAGCTGTAGAGCATGCACACAATGACCATCCCAACTCGCACACATAGGTCTGTTCCATCTGGCCTTGCGTGGTTGAGAGCCCTCGGAAACGCTGCCATCGACCTGCTCTTTCCACCACGGTGTGTGGGCTGCCACCGACTCGGCGCCTGGTTCTGCACCACCTGCCAGAGCCAGATCAAAGTCATTGAGCCACCGAGCTGCCAGCAATGCGGCCTGCCCATCAATGGCCACGGAGCCCCACACCACTGCGCAAAACGCCAGAAGGGATCATCCCCACTCAACGGGCTGTGCGCGTATGCCTTCCATTCCGGCCCCCTACGCCAAGCCATCCACGCCCTAAAATATGAGGATTTGCAGACCTTGGCCGCTCCACTGGGTCTACTGATGGCGCAGGGATGGGCTGCGTTGCAGCCCCAAGACCCGACCATCGACGTCATCGTGCCGGTGCCGCTGCACAGCAGCCGCCAGCGAGATCGCGGCTACAACCAAGCTGCACTTCTCGCGCGGGAAGTGGGCATCCATTTAGACCTTCCCGTCGCAGAAAACGCCCTCATTCGCATCAAAGACACCGCTCCCCAAATAGATCTCAACGCAGAGGAGCGACAGGCAAACGTGCACGACGCATTTCAAATGGTGAATACGAGCCTCGCTGAAAAACGAGTCTTGCTTATTGACGACGTGTGTACTACAGGTTCCACACTGGAAGCCGCCTGTCGTGCTCTGCGTGACGGAGGCGTATCGTTTGTTTGGGCCTATACCTTGGCCCGCGCCAGGTGACGTGGCCCAACCGGGGACAAGTTTAGATAAGGAGAGTGGAAATGGAACTGATTATCAAGGGTAAGAACGTAGAACTGACGGATCGACTCCGAGATTATGTAGAAAAAAAGGTCGGAAAGCTTGACCGTTATCTCCCCACCCTCACCGAAGCCCGGGTCGAGCTGGCCCTCGAAGGCACCAAAGCAGCTCAGGACCGGCAAGTATGCCAGCTCACGGTTCGCGCCAATGGCGCCATCCTCCGGGCCGAAGAACGGTCGGAAGATATGTTTGCTTCCATCGACACCGTGCTGGACAAAATGTATCGACAGATTGCCCGCTACAAGGGCAAGCGCAGAAATCGCTGGCGGGAGGCGGCCAGAACGCCAGAACCGCTACCCATGGAGTTTGAGGAAGAGCTCGAGGAAGAGTCGAGTAGGATCGTGAGATTCAAGCGTTTCCTGATGTCTCCAATGAATGCTGACGAAGCAGTGGAGCAGATGGAACTGCTCGGCCACGACTTTTTCGTCTTTTATGACGTTGACGAAGGTCAGATCAACGTCGTCTACCGTCGTAAGGACGGAAACTATGGCGTGATCCAACCCGTGTTGGCGTAGACTGGAGGCTTATGGGCCGGGGCCACGAGGTCCCGGCCCTTTTTGATCCCCAGGCCGTCGTCCGCTTCCCACGCTAGGTTGACATGACTCATCCCCTGCGCTACAATGAGCAAACTCTAAGGAGGAACGTCCGATATGAGTCTGATTCTCGTGGTTTGTACCGGAAACCTATGTCGCTCACCAATGGCCACTGGCCTGCTACGCCAACGCCTGGCCGAGGACAACCTGGACGACCGTTACCGGGTGATGTCGGCCGGTGTATGGGCCGTGGAAGGCCGCCCCGCGAGCGAAAACGCCGTAGCCGTCCTGGCCGAACGGGGGATTGACATTAGCGACCACATCGCCCGCCCCATCACTGCCGGCGACGTAGCCGAGGCTGATCTGATCCTGGTCATGAGCCGGGAACACAAGCAGATCATCAGCACCACCTGGCCCCAGTATGATTGGAAGATCTTTCGCCTGAGCGAGATGGTCGGCAAGCATCATGACGTCGCCGACCCTTACGGCGGCCCCATCGATGAATATCGCAAGTGCGCGGACATCCTCTCGGAGTACATAGATCGAGGCTTTGAACGCATCCTGGAACTGGCCTAGGGCGACTCGTCCTCATTCCTTTCTCTTCTCAGCTGTCCCAGCCGCTGATAGGTTACGGAAGTATACCAAGCCATCAGGCCACAGAACAACAAGCCATAAACGTGATCTCGGTACCCCTCCAATGTCACAAAACGCCGCCAGAACTCCCGCAGCGGCATAGTGACATAGGTCCAGGGCCGGACGCGCACTCCCTGCTGGTATAGCATCTCGGCCTCCAACTTAGTATACCGCCCCATCTTGCAGCGGAACTGAGCCACCGTGTCATAGTTGTAGTGAATGAGCACGTTCTCCAGATAGCCCGCTTTCCCATCCAGGATGACAACCTCGTGAACCAGACGACCTGGATCGTAACGAGCCCTGCCGCGCCGCAAGAGCCGCAACTGATGATCGGGATACCACCCCCCGCCCCGCATCCAATGGCCGATCATATAGTTATGTCGAGGAATCCACCACCCCGACCGCGCCTCACTGCCCTCGTAGTGGATGACCTGCTGCACCTCCTCCGCCAGGGCCGGCGTAGCCCGTTCGTCGGCGTCCAGGAACAAGACCCAATCGGTATCCACGGTCTCTAGGGCCGCATTCCGCTGGGCAGCAAAGTTCTCCAGCGCGTGTCGCACCACCCGCGCCCCTTTCCGCTCAGCAATCTCAACAGTGCGGTCAGTACTGACATCATCGAACACCACTTGCTGATCGGTCCAGGCCAAGCTGTCCAAGCAATCGCCGATATGACATTCCTCGTCCCTGGTGAGAACAACCGCCGCCAACTCTACCCTCACAGCACTGCCACCTCTCGATAGGCTGCCAGCCGTCCCTCCAACTCCCCGGCAGTGATCTCTCCCCGGCGACGAGCCGCCCTCGCCCGACGAGCCTCAGCCCGCAGCCCAAGCCGTACCAACCGCCGCGCCGCCCAGCAAAAGACCGCGCTTTTATGCTTCTTGAACATCAAGAAGCGGCTGAACCACAGCGCCACAAACATCTCATCACGGAACTGGCGTGTGCTCTGGCCCACTAGGTGCACGATCTCGGCCTGGGGCACGCAATAAATCGCCCACCCCGCCGCCTTGATGCGTCGGCAGAGGTCGATTTCCTCGCAGTACATGAAGAATTGCTCGTCAAAGATCCCCACCTGAGCCAGTGTCTCGCCGCGAACCATCAACGCCGCGCCCAGGGGGTGGTCCACCTCAAAGGGCTCGTTTGCCTCGTACCATCGCCGGGGATATCGTCCATTCAGACGCGAGTCGAGCAACCGATTTTGTAGGGGAAAGAAATCAAAGAGAATCTGCAACAAGCCCGGAAAGGAAAAGGCCGAGTGCTGAAAACTCCCATCACCGTGGACCAGCCGTGCTCCGGCGGCACCGGCTCTGGGCGTCGCATCCATAAAGCGGATCAGCGCCCCCAGCGCATCGCCAAGCACGCGCGTGTCGGGATTCAAGAACAAGACATACCGAGGCGATGCCCCAAGGTCAGCGTCCATCGTCCGCAGCGCCAGATTGTTCCCTGCGGCGAACCCCACATTCTG
>JASFTJ010000131.1:0-6571 GCA_050053615.1 Anaerolineae bacterium
GTGGCAGACAATGCCCTGGGCCTCAAAGATCTGTCGCGTCAGATCGAGCCGGAGTTGGTTGCGCGGGTGGAGGCCAGTATTGCTGAGGAACAACGCGCAGAGAGAGTCGGTCGCCTCCTCCGGATAATGAATGCCCGACAGGGCATTGTGGTCCATCTCTGGAAGCGCCTCGAAAAAAGCCCAGGCCTTGGCGTTCTCGTTGAACTGGGTCTTCCACCGCCGGGCTACGGGCACCAGTGGGCCCGCCCCCACGACGATGGGTATCCGGCCGACCAACTGCTGGGCCATTTGCTTGGCAGCATTGCGCGTCTGAGGGGCCTCCGGCGCCCATTCCTTTGCCTGGGTTTCCAGGATATTCAGCGCTTCCTCCAAATCGGCGTCCAGGCTGCCGATCACGCCCAGGGCTTTCAAGACGCCCAGCAAGGAAACAAACGAATGACCGAGCGCTGCACGAGGCTGCGATTGGTAATCGAACGTGACCAGCGGCGCATTCCACTGCTTGGCCAGGCGGGACAGCATGCCGCCGGTCGTGACCGCCACCAGCGGGCAGCCCTGCCCATGGGCGGCCTCAAACGTCGCCAGCGTTTCCTCGGTGTCGCCCGAGTAGCTGGAGGCAATAACCAAGGTCCGGCGGTCCACGTGAGCAGGTAACTCATAGTCCCGGTGGACCAGAATGGGGAAAGGGCTCTTGGCAGCCGCCACAGCCGCCGCAAGGTCGCCTCCTATGGCCGAACCGCCCATGCCCGCAATGAGAACCCTGTTAGTCCGCAGGTGACGGGTGGGCAGTTCCAGAGATTGCGTCGCGTCCCAGGCATCGCGACACTGCTGCGGCAGGGCCGCAACGTGAGCCAGCATTCCCTCCGGGTCAAGCTCTCGCAATGCGCTCAGGTTGTCCAAATCGATCGTTTCCATTCGAATCCTCCTCGCTTAGCAGTGCGCGGCGAGGGGCATTCTACCACAGCTACTCGTCGCGGAAAAATCTGCTGATCTCTGTTGCGAGGCGATAGATCTCGCGCCGGCGCCAGCCCGACTCGGCGGCCAGCCGCTGACTTGTCTCCTTCACCCGAAGGCCCTGCTCCAGGCAGCCCCGAATCTCGGCTCGAAGCCGATCCTCGTCCCAAGGCGGCGGCTCATCCAGAGCACCCCCGATAACCAAGACACAGGGCTCGTCTCCGGAAAAAGAAACCTGACATGTCACCGCCTCATCGGCATCGCCGCGCCAGACTATCTCGGTTCCCCGCTCAGATGCCCGCACCACGACCAGAGGCCGATCGCCGAGCACGTCGCACAGGTCGGGCAAGCAATCGTCCAGGCGGTCAGGTGATTCGAGGGCCACCAAGGTGCGGTGCTCTGTGGCGACCGAGGCCCATAGATCGCGGCGAACTGCCGCCTGTCGGGGCAACTCGCCGAGGTAGACAAAACTGTCGGCCGGCAATCCCGAGACGACCAGGGCAGTGACCGGAAACGCCGGACCGGGCACCGGCACGACCGGGAAACCGCGCTCGATGGCAGCTTGGACCAAAGCTAGGTGAAAGCCAGAGGGACCGAGCACTTGCCCTTCCAAGACGAGGGCGATGTCGCCCGCTTCCAAGGCGCCCAGAGCATCCTCAACTCCGGCCACGGCGACAAGCCGCGTAGTGATGTCATAGCTGTCCAGCAGACGTCGAGCACGGTCGACATCCGCGGCTACGATGATGGACACATCCCCAAGCGTCCGCAGCGCCCGCAGGGTAACGTCGTCCACCTCCCTATGGGGCACACCGACTATGTAGAGAGTACCCACCTTACACACCTACGCTGACGACGACCCTGCCCCGCTGCTTGCCCTGCAGCATGCGCTCGATCTCGCCATCCAGTTCGTCCAGGGAGCACTCGGAAGCCAGGCGATCCAGGTGTTCCAACTTCCACTCCTGCGCAAGCTTCTGCCACATGAGCAGCCGGATGTCCATTGGACAGTTTTGCGAGTCAATCCCCAGGAGGCTTACGCCCCGCAGGATGAAGGGATACACTGTCGTAGACAGATCTGCAGACGCAACGAGGCCGCAGCAAGTGACGGCGCCGCCGTAGCGGGTCGATTTGAGAGCGGTGGCCAGGTACTCGCCGCCGACCGTATCCACCGCGCCAGCCCAGCGGCCCTTCAGCAGGGGCCGGGGGGACGCGTCGAGCACCTTGTCGCGGGGCACGACCTCAGCCGCACCCAGCTCGCGGAGGAATGGCTCTGCATCCCGCTTGCCCGTCGCAGCCACAACCTGGTAGCCATCCCGGGCCAGAATGCCGACGGCCAGGCTGCCCACGCCGCCCGTCGCCCCCGTCACCAGGATCTCGCCCTGGTCAGGTGTCACACCGTGGGTTTGTAGCTTGTGGACCGATAGGGCTGCCGTGAACCCGGCAGTGCCAAAGATCATGCTTTCCCGCAGGGCGAGACCGTTCGGCAGTGGGACGACCCAGTCCGCCGGCACGCGGATGTACTGGCCCCAGCCGCCGGGCGTGTTCATGCCCAGGTCGTAGCTGGTGACGATCACCTCATCGCCGGGCCGAAATACGTCGCTTTCACTCACTTCGACTAGGCCGGCGGCGTCGATGCCCGGTGTGTGGGGATAGCTCCGGGTGACGCCCTTGTGGCCGCTGGCCGAAAGCGCATCCTTGTAGTTCAGTGACGAGTAGTGGACGCGGACGAGAACGTCGCCCTCGGGCAGGTCAACCAGAGAGCGGTCCTCAATTTTCCGAACAAACCCGCCATCTTTTTTCTCAAAGACAACGAGGACCTTGAACGAGCCTGGGCTCATACCTTTCCACCTCCCACAACCAGCCGAGCCAGACGCGCAGGCAACCCGTCGGAGAGACGGCAGGAAGCCAAGGCGTTGGCCAGACTTGCTACCTCACCGGTCAACGCCTCGAACGCGCAGTTGCAAGGGCCTGGCTCACGCTGATAGGCCACTAGGGAGCTGAGTAGTTCTTTTGAGTGGAAGGCAAGAATGCGCTAAAGGAGTACGGGGGCTCGTAAAAGATGCGGAAGCCGCACAACTGCATATCGCTGCCCAGGTCGCTGGGGCGCCAGTTGATAGCGTAGGAATAGCTGAGATAGTTGATGGTGTGGCTAATTAAACCCGTATCGTTGAACCCGTTGCCCGTATCACCCACCGAGTCTACCGACCACTCATCAACAAGGTCGCCGTACAAGTCGTAGACGCTGAACCAAGCGCGGGAATTGCTCGAACTAGTGTCGTCGTAGTACATGCGCATCACCAAGACGTTGGAGCCCTGAGGCAAATAGAGGCCGGTATTAAAGACCCGAAAGCTGTTGCCCGAGGAAGGGTAGAAACAGCCGCCACCGGCCGTCGGAATATAGCTTACGTCATCGGACCGGGGCCTGAGCGCCGTGCCCGAAACGCGAAAATCGGCGATGGCTGTGGTAGCGTCGATGCCTTGTGGCAATTCCTCTACCACGGTTGGCATCGCCGCTCGGGCAGCTACTGAACCATCGGGCAGGATGGGGGCGCTGGTGCTAAGTTGTGCCTCGCTCGGTTCGGGGGCGACGATTGCCGGATCAGCAGAGTAGTCTGGAGCAATCGGCTGGCTCGACGAGCCTGAGCCCTCCGTTTCAACGGTGTCGGCCGCGTCGACCTGATAGAGGGGCACGCTGGGTTCTGAATCTCCACTAGGCACCTGGGCCAGGCCAGCCCCCACGACCAATGCTGCGAGCAACAGGCTCGTGACCAAAGCAAGGGCGAAAAATCGAGAACGCTTCATGGAACATCTCCTTGAGGTATAGACCGTGCAAAACAAATGCTTCGCACAACCAGAGTCTAGACGCGGGTCAGCCCAAACCGCCACACCCACGATTGTTATGA
Source organism: Anaerolineae bacterium (assembly GCA_050053615.1). Taxonomy (GTDB): domain Bacteria; phylum Chloroflexota; class Anaerolineae; order JAAYZQ01; family JAAYZQ01; genus JASFTJ01. The sequence continues at coordinate 3,852 of JASFTJ010000131.1, forward strand.
TACTATCATAAATTTCATCTTAAGTCAAGCTTTCTGCACGCCGCGCCTCATAGACGGAGAGTAGGTTCCCAATCCGCTCCGGTTCGAGCTGTCCGCGCGGCGTCGGCGTCTCGTAGAAACGCCCGGGTACGTCCCCCAGCCGGGCTTTGTAACCCAGGCGCTCGCGCAGCTTGATCCGCCCCCAGTAGATGCGCTCGCCCATGGACTGCAACTCGTCAGCCCCCCGCTCGATGCCGACGCTGGTCAGCGCCTGGGCGATGGTTTCCAGGTCATAAACGCCGCGAGCAAAAAGGCAGATGGCCGTGCTGGTCTGGACGATGCGCTCCGCCTCGTCGGCGATGATGCGCCCGACGATGGCCTCGTCGGTGTAGGGGTCGAGCTTCTGGTCGATGCCGTAGCCGGCATTGTCCAGGTGTGAGTGGCGGGCGCCCAGCAGGTGGCCCAGCACGTGGGCGTAGCCGGTCCAGTAGCCGGCGATGCCCTGCCCGCCGACGGCGGCGACGTACTCCTCGCCGCCGTAGTGACGCGCCGCTGCCACTTCGCCTTGGCCCAGCCAATGGCCCACCTCCGTGTCGCCGCGCACAATAGCGGCGACCGCCTGGGCATAGTGCTCGACGTCGCCCCAACGCAGGTCAATGCCGCCGAATTGCTCCGCCGTAATGACGCCCCGCTCCATCGCTTCAGTGGCCCAGGCCAGGGCTGTGCCGCAGGAAATCGTGTCCATGCCTGCCTTGTCAATGTCCTCGATCAGGCGCAGGATCTCGGGCCGGTCGCCCACACCCAGCAGCGAGCCGACAGCGTAGACCAGCTCGTGGTCGTAAGCCACCATGGTCGACTCGTATTCGTAGCCAGGCGCAAAGGGCCGCCGGTAGAGAGCCACGTGGATGCAGCCGATCTGACAACCGGCGCAGGCTCGCTTGGTAATCAGCTCGTTCTCGGCAAAGGCCTCGCCGCTGATGTCGTCGGCCTGGCCAAAGTAGCCCTGGCGCACGTTGAAACTGGGCAGCGCGCCCAGTTCGTTCAAGGGGATGATGTTGGCCGGCGTACCCAGCTCGTGGTACTTTTTCATGGCGTCGGTGTGCAACACCCGGTCATAGACCTCAGCGTAGGTTTTCTTGTAGAGGCGGTCGTTCACGGGCAGGTCGATGTGCTGCCGGCCGATGACAGCGACGGCTTTGAGATTCTTGCTGCCCAGCACGGCGCCCAGGCCCAGCCGCCCAAAGTGGCGGAAGGTGTCCACGTTGACGTTGGCGTAGCGGATGCCCCGTTCGCCGGCCGGGCCGATGCGGATGATGCTCCGGTGCCCTGCGCCCTCGATGAAATCACGGATGACGCGCCCCGTCTCGATGGTGTTCATGCCGACCATCGCGTCGGCAGCACGGATCTCCACATTGTCGCCGTCGATGACCAGATAGACCAAGCGCTCCGCTGCGCCGGTGATGACCAAGGCATCGTAGCCAGCATAGCGCAGCGACGAGGCAAAGCTTCCACCGGCGTGGCTCTCGCCGTACTCGCCTGTGAGCGGCGAGCGGAAGGTGGCTGCTGACTTGGTCACCACCGGAAAGATCGTCGTCAGCGGGCCGATGGCAAAGATAGCCGGTTGCTCGGGGGCCAATGCGTCCTTGTCGTCATGGACCAACTCGTCGAGCAGCTCCATGGCCACCCCGGTCCCACCTAAACAGTCGCGGAAGAGATCGGCCCGGTCCTCGACGTGGTGCGCGCCGGTCGTGAGGTTTACGTGGAGGATTCGGACAGAGTCTTGGTTTAGCATTTCGTTTCCTTTGGCAGGGAGCGGGTATCAGGTACCGGGTACCTGGGCTTGCTGATACCCGATACCCAATACCTGATCACCGATCACTGTTCACTTCGGCCATCTCCAGACAATCGTGGGGGCAGAAGCGCACACACTGCCCACAAAAGATGCAGACGACTGGCTTGTCCTCCTCCTCGTCCCAGCCGATGACCTGGACAGGACAAGCCTCGACGCACTTGTAGCAACTGATGCACTCCGCCTTGCGATAGACCATACCCCGGCCGCCGGCCCGTGTCGTCAACGCATCAGTGGGACACACCTCGACGCAGGGCACCGGCTCGGCGCAGGCGGTACAGATGTTGGCCACCATGCGGCCCATCACCCCGCCCCGGCTGCGGATTTGGATGGCGCTCTTGTGGGGTGAGAAGCTTCTGTAAATCATGCGCGCACAAGCCAGCATGCACGAATCACAGCCGATGCACCGGGCCATGCGCGGTGCCGTCAGAATCTTGGGCATCCTATCCACTCCCTCCACTGGCAAACCGTTCCCAAGCACCACAGGGAGTCCATGTGGACCCCCTAACCTCACTGCCCTAGCAACGAGGAAACCTGTTCGCTGCTCAACTCAAAGTGGGTGATCTCGCCTGGACGTGACTGGCTTGTTGTCCAAATCCCTGGAGGACCGAAACAGAGCGCCCCTTCAGCCCGACGGCTTTGCGGAGGCTCCCGGGACAAAGCAGGTTCGTGCGACCTTCCCACTCACCACTTTTCGTTCATCGTGGCAGCCGCAAGGGGATGGCACCGACTCGGACGGTGATGAGGTCAGATTGTCGAGTTATTTGCTCCCCAGCAGGCAGCGCACGCTGTTGGAGCGGCACTGGGGACAGGTGCGCTCTTCGATCTGAAAGACACCTGGCCACTGGTGATCACAGCGCAAGCACACGAAGGTGACCGGCTGGCCCATATC
>JASFTJ010000132.1:0-6565 GCA_050053615.1 Anaerolineae bacterium
ACCCCCAGGCCCAGCCGGTGCTGCCCCGCCGCCCCAATCGCAACCTCCGCGACTTTGTGACGCTCTACTGGGACGAACTGCCCTATGTGCACTACAAAGATCTGCCCCGCCGGATCGAGGTGGACCGCATTATTCTGGTGGACACCCAGACGTTGATGACCCCCAGAGGGATGACCGACGAGACCACTGTGCAGATCATAGACCATCACCCCCTTGGACGCGACCTGCCATCCAACTGGACCTACACCGGCGAGGCGCTAGGCGCGACCACCACTCTTTTGCTGGAGCAGATCATCGCCAAGGCCATCTCGCTCCGACCCGTAGAGGCGACACTACTGCTCTTGGGCATCTATGAGGACACCGGCTCGTTGGTCTATCCCACCACCACTGTCCGCGACCTGCGCTGCGCCACCTGGTTGTTGGAACATGGCGCCAACCTGTCTGTCGTCAGCGATTTTTTGCACCATCCACTCACCGAACAGCAGCTAGCTCTCTATGACGCGCTGTTGGACAATGCGGAGGCCATTGATTTTGCCGGCCGCACCATCGTCATTTCCACGACCACCGCAGAGGGGTATGTCGAAGAAATCTCTACCCTGGCTCACAAGATCCGCGATCTGTACGATCCTGCCGGTCTTTTCTTGTTGGTGGATTTGGGCGAAAACCTGCAATTGGTAGCCCGCTCGAGCACCGATGCAGTGGATGTGGGCCACATCGCCGAGCACTTTGGGGGCGGGGGACATACACGCGCGGCGGCCGCCCTCATCCGCGACATGGATCTGCAGACCAGCCGCCAGGAACTCCTCGATCTCTTGGAGCGACACATCCATCCCAGCGAGACCGTGGCTCAGATCATGTCCTACGGGGTCCATACCCTCTCCCCCAACACCACTGTGGATGAGGCGGCTCAGGCGATGGTCAAATATGGCTTTGAAGGGTTTCCCATTGTAGACGACGACAATCGAATCTTGGGCCTTCTTTCCCGCCGCGAGATCGATCGGGCCAGGCGCTTGCGGCTGGGGGGGCAACCGGTGAACAACTACATGACCAAGGGTGACATCTATGTCACGCCGTCCGATTCGGTGGAACAGCTGCAACAGGTAATGACCGATTTTGGCGTGGGTCAGGTACCGGTGATGAGTGGCGGGGAGATTGTTGGCGTAGCCACCCGCACCGACCTGATCAAACTATGGGCTACGCCACCGCACCAGCCGCCCCGTCGGCGCGAGATCGCTCAAAAGATCGAGTCAGCGTTGCCAACTCCCTTGCTGAACCTGCTCCAACGAGCCAGCGAACTGGCCCAGGAGATGGGCTATCCCCTGTATGTCGTGGGTGGCTTTGCGCGTGACCTGTTGCTCGGCGAACCAAACCTCGACATGGACCTGGTTGTAGAGGGAGACGCCATCCGCCTGGCCCGGCGCCTGGGCCGCCGTGTCGGCGCGCGCACTCGCAGTCACAAGCGGTTTGGCACAGCCAAGATCATCTTGGAGGGGCGCGAAGACGAGTTCGGTGTGCCCTTTGTCGACTTTGCCACGGCGCGGATGGAATTCTACTCTCACTCGGCCGCATTGCCCGAGATCGAGCGCAGCTCCATCAAGGCGGACCTCCACCGTCGGGACTTTACGATCAACACGCTGGCCATTCGTCTCGACTCGGGACATTATAGCGAGTTGTTGGATTTCTATGGCGGCAAACAAGATCTGGACGATGGGATCATTCGCGTACTCCACAGCCTGAGCTTTATTGAGGATCCGACCCGCATCATGCGTGCGGCCCGCTTTGAGCAGCGCCTGAGCTTTGTCATTGAGCCTCGCACAGCGGAGCTGATTGACAACGCCTTGCCTATGCTCAATCGGGTTTCCGGTGAGCGCATCCGCCACGAACTGTACCTCATCCTGCGAGAGCGGGAACCGGAGCTCGTGCTCTGCCGACTGGACAGCCTGAACGTTCTGGCTCAAATCCATCCCCGCCTGGTTTGTACAGAGGAAACCTGCGCGCTCTTTGACAAATTACGCGAAACGATCGCCAGTGGGGCGTGGGATGTACCGACCGAAGAAAACGGCCATCCCCTGCCCAGCCACTATCTCGCCCTACTCACCTTCCACCTTTCGCGAGCCGAAGTCGAGGCCCTGGCCGATCGACTCAGGATCTTTCGCGATGACCTGGACCTACTGCGCCAGGTGATCGGCCTGCGAGAGCGCAAAGCAGAACTGGACCAGGCCCGTCTATCGAACCGGGAGATCTGTGCCCTTTTGCGTTATGCTAGCACACCATCCCTGATGACCTTTTGGATAGGCACCGACTCGGATCGGGTGCGTGAGCGAGTATGGCGCTATGACCAGGAGCTGCGTCACGTGCAGCCGATCATCGATGGCGAATACCTCAAGAGCTTGGGTCTCAAACCATCCCCTCTGTTCAGCAAGCTGCTCAACGCCGTGCGCGACGCCCGCCTGGACGGTAAAATCGAGACGGAAAACGAGGAAAAAGAGCTTGTCGCTCGCCTGCTGGCCGAACGGGAAGAAACATGAACCAACCACTCCTCACAAAATGCCCTCAGCGCACCTCCGTCATCGGAACCAGCGGATCGGGCAAGACGACACTGGCGCAACGACTCGCCCAACGCCTGGACATTTCGCACATAGAATTGGACGCCCTTCACTGGAATCCCAACTGGACGCCGACCCCACGCGAGACCTTTCGTGAGCGTGTGGCCCGAGCCTTGCAGGGCGAAACCTGGACCACCGACGGCAACTATAGCGTCGTGCGCGACATTGTTTGGAAGCGCGCCGATACGGTCGTATGGCTGGATTATCCCCTGCCCATCATTATGTGGCGAGTGACCTGGCGAACGATCCGGCGGGCTATCAGCCGCAAAGAGCTGTGGAGCGGGAATCAGGAGAACCTACAGATGGCCTTCTTCGACCGCGAGTCCATCATCTGGTTCGCACTACGTACCTATCACCGCAGACGCAAGGAGTACCCTCGCCTTTTCAGCAAGCCGGAACACAGACATCTGAATGTCGTACACCTGCAGTCGCCCCAGGCTACCCACAAGTGGCTGGAAAGCATCCCGATCACGAACGAGTCGAAAGACGAGTCGGGAATGACAAGTAGCGAACCAGTATGAGCAAGATCCGAACCCACGCGGCCCGTGCCTTGGACGAGATGGGAATTCCCTATCGGGTCCTGAGGCACGACCACAAGGCCAAGAATGTGGAGCAAGCCGCCGCGGAGCGGGGCATCCCGACCTACCAGGTCGTCAAGACGCTCCTGGTGCGCCAGCCCAACCGACGGCACCTCCTCGCCCTGGTGCGGGGCGACCAGCGGCTGAGTCTAAAGAAGCTGGCCCGCCTGAGAGGCGTCAAAACGCTAGAGATGGCTCCACCGAAGGACGTGCCGCGAATCACCGGCTACCGGATCGGCGCGGTAGCTCCACTGGGCCTGCGCCACGACAATGTGCCCGTCTATGTGGATCAGCACATCCTGGAGGAGGAACGTGTGAGCATCAGCGCCGGGCGACACGACGCCGGCCTGGAACTCGCCGCCGACGACCTCATCTGCGCCGTGGACGGCCGTGTGGCCGACATCACAGAGTAGGACCACGGCGACCGCATGCCCGCAGGAGCATTGCCTCATGACCAATACATCACCGCCTGAGATCCCCTTTGACCGCGCACGATACCTGCGCGTTGTTCGCTATTTCGCCGGCGTCATTGTCCACTTTATCGTCTGGGAGATCGTATTGCGTCGCTTCCCCGGCCGTCGCTTCGTAGACCGCTCCGCCAACCAGCGCTGGCGAGGCATTGCCCAACGCTACCGGGCGCTGGCCGTCGAGCTGGGCGGGGTGCTGATCAAGCTGGGCCAGTTCCTCAGCGTCCGCGTCGATGTGCTACCTCGGGCTGTCACCTCCGAGCTGGCTGGTCTCCAAGATGAAGTCACCCCCGAGCGCCTGACTGACATACAAGACGTCGTCGAGGCGGAATACGACCAGCCGATAGCGCAGGTCTTTCAGTGGTTCGCCCCCGAGCCGGAGGCCGCCGCATCGCTGGCCCAGGTCCACCGCGCCCGGCTCCTGACCGGCGACAGAGTCGTGGTCAAGGTCCAGCGCCCAGGTATCGAGGGCATCGTCGAGACTGACCTACGCGCCATCCGCACTGCCACTCGCTGGCTTAAACGGTACCCACCCATCCGTCGCCGCGTGAATCTGGACCGCCTGTACGAGGAGTTCAGCCGCACCACCCGAAACGAACTGGACTTTGTCGCCGAGGGACAGAACGCCGAGCGCTTTGCTGAGGACTTTGCGGACGACGAAAACGTGCGTATCCCTCAGATCTATGCAGAAACATCGACACGCCGTGTGCTGATTATGGAGAATGTGGCCAGCATCAAGATCACCGACTTTGCTGCCATCGCGTCCGCGGGCATCAGCCAGAAAGAAGTTGCTCAACGCCTGTTCGACACCTATCTGCAACAACTGTTTGTCCACAACTTTCTCCATGCTGATCCCCACCCCGGCAACCTGTTTGTGCAGCCCTTGGCCCCGGTCCCAGACACATCGCGACCCTTCCGACTCGTTTTCGTAGACTTTGGCATGGTGGCCACCGTTCCCGAGCGGATGCGCCCCCACTTCCGGGACTATCTCCTTGGTTTCGCTTCGAAGGACGCCGGCAGAATGGTGCGCGCTTACCAAGGGGCCGATATTCTTTTGCCCGGCGCCGACCTGGCCCGCCTGGAGGAAATGGAGGCCGAGCTGCTGGATCGGTACTGGGGCCTAACCCTGAAACAAGCACAGGAACTCGCCATGAGCGAGTGGAAAAGCCTGGCCCACGAGTACCGCGACATCCTGTACGAGATGCCCTTTCAGCTGCCGACCGACCTGCTCTTTGTGGGCCGGGCCATGGCCATCCTGTTCGGCATGGCCACCTCGCTAGACCCTGACTTTGATCCCTGGAAGGCCATCGCGCCCTTTGCCAAAGAAATGGCCACCGAAGAGGCTAGACGCGACTGGCGTGGGCTGCTGGAGGAATTGGAGCGAGCGTCCCGGCTGATCTTCTCGCTGCCGGGCCAAGCCGACCGCTTTTTCACGCAAGCGACCCGCGGCGATCTGACCCTGCGCACTACCTGGACCGCCGACGCGACGCGGAAACTACGACGCGTAGAGGCAGCGGTCAACCGGCTCACCGGTGCGGTCATTTTTGCCGCACTGCTCCTAGCAGCGGTGGCGATTTATGTCACGCAAGGAGCGGGAGCAATCAGCTACGCCCTCTTTGGATTGGCGGCACTGACCTTGCTGGTGACGCTCAGCCGCCGCTGACGCCCTGCTTGCCTGATCAGTCAAGAAGGGCAACATCTCCATCCTCTGCAAATCCCCCAATCGTTACGGCGCAGACTTGTCACCTTGCTCTCGCCGGACCACCGTCTGGCGTTGGCTGAATCAGCATGTTCTGCACCGGCCACGGACTGCAGTCCGCGCTGGGCGAATCTGTGCATGGCAAGCGCCAAAATCCTGGCACATGCTGCAAGCATTCTGCGCACATCAACCAGCTCCTAATTATATTATTAAGATGATTCTAACTTTACAAATAGTGGAAAGTGTGCTATTATGAAGACACTTCAAGGAAGAATTGCCACCGAAGATGATGTGCAGTCGTGTTCGACAATCGCCCCAGACCATCCAAACGCTAGAAAAGGAGAAGACCATGAATATTCAAGTAGTTTCTCGCAGTGGACTCAGAGAGGGATCAAAGTTGCTCTTGGCGCTCATTGCAATCTTGGCAGCCATCTTTGCCTCGTATACTGCCGTATCGGCAGCGCCCCCCGATGTGGATTCCGCGCGCTACGTCGCCCTGGCCGACTACTATGCGGCCCAGTACGAAGCCGCCTCTGCAGCTAGCTCGGCCCGCTACAATGCCCTGGCCACCTACTACTCAGCTAGGAGCGACGCGGACTCGGCTCGCTACGCCGCCTTGGGCCACTACTACATGGCGCGACTTGAAGCCGCCGCTGCAGCTAGCTCGGCCCGCTACAACGCTTGGGCCGCTTACTATGACGCACGGGCAGATAGCCCGACTCTGATCTGCTGCGCTGGCGAATAGTCATCAACCAACCCACGAGACTTCAAAACGCCTCGACTTTGCAGTCGAGGCGTTTTTCTGTGCATCATGGTTGATCGATCACAAAAGCAGCATCGCATCGCCAAGGGAGAAGAAGCGATACCGCTCGCGGATCGCCTCCCGGTAAGCCCGAAAGATGAGCTCCCGCCCGGCAAAGGCAGAGACCAACAGCAAGAGGGTACTGCGCGGCAGGTGAAAGTTGGTGATCATCACGTCCACCGCGCGGAACTGGTAGCCAGGGTAGATAAACAGATCGGTAGGGCCGGCAAAGGCCGAAACGGTGCGCCAGGCGCAGGCCTGCCCTTGCCCCCCCTTTGTCCCCCCCGCCAGCGGGGGGGAGGCACACGAGGCCGCCGCCGACTCCAGCGCCCGGACGACCGTGGTCCCCACGGCGACGACCCGGCGGCCTTCCAGCCTGGCGCGATTGACCTGCTCGGCCACCGGTGCTGTGA
>JASFTJ010000133.1:0-6560 GCA_050053615.1 Anaerolineae bacterium
TGGCGACTTGTCCCACAGCCTGCCAGCCGGGGTAGTGGAATTGGTGCAACACTAGATCGGCGCCCTGTGGTGCATCCAGGATCACGTCATAGCGATTGTAGCCCACACGGTCGAGTCGAACCTGGCCCGCAGGGAGTACCGTGCCCTCTGGGGCTGGTTCTGGCGCGGGGAGAGAGAGCGCCCAGCGCTGTTCCCGCACCCAGATGGGCAAGAACTCGCCGGTCCACGTGGCGCCGACTTGGCCGTGCTTGCGATCTGTTCGCCACATCGCTTCTGTGGAGAGGTCAGGGGTGGTCGGCTCGATGGACAGTCGCCACAAAGCCCAGACGGCAGCGGTCAGCAGCAAGCAGCCAGCAACGAGGGGTCGAGCCCACGTGCGGAACGATGCGTGCCATGCGTTGCTGAGTGCATCAAAAAGAGCCCCGGCCAAAAAAGCAGTCGCCAGGACAGTCAGCATCTGGAAGCGCCACGGATACTGCAGAAGAGCCAACCCTGGCTCAAAGATACGCCACAGAGGCAGAGAGGCCTCGGTCAGCATAAAGGCGGAGCAGAGCGCCAGGGTCAGGAAAAAGACAACGGGCCACCGTCGACGGTACGAGAGAAAGGGCAGGGTCAGAGCTGCGAGGAGAATCGCGCCCTGAACCAAACCGAGCGGGTAGGTGGGCGTGACGCCGGCATCGGTCGGGTAAGGGTAAGCGAGGCTCAGTGAGAACAGATCGGTTAGCGGCAAGAGATGGTCCCGGTAGCCCTGCGATGCGCCATGCCCCAAGCCGACAAATCGCGACTCGGTCAGGACGGGGAACCAATAGAAGGCGCTCAGGGTCAGAGCCAAGGCCGAGGCCACGGCAACGCGGGCTAGGGCCTGCAGATCGCGCTGTCTTGCAAGCAAAATGACGACATAGGCGACGAGGACGGGAGCAAAGATGAAAGCGGAGAGGCTGTGAGTGATCACCATCGCGGTGAGCGGGCACGAAGCCACAGCGATCCGGGAGAAGCTCTGTTCTGCCGAATCTGTGACCAGACGGTGAAAAACCCAGAGAACGATTGGAAACCAAATAAAAGCCAAGAACTCGGCCACAGCGCCGCGGATGTAGAGATCTATCAGGTGGTAGGGGAGGTAGGCATAGACGACAGCAGCGACGAGGGCTGGGAGTCGCTCCGTGTGTAGGCGGGCAAATAGGTACATGCCCAGCGCCGAGGCAAGCAGGCCGGTCACAAAGACAAACTTGGTCGCCAGGGCCGCGTCGGCGCCCAGCAGAGTGAAGGGCAAGCCCCAGTAGTAGCTCAGTGGGCTGTAAAAGTTGAGTACCGGATGGCCATAGCCAAAGGCAAAGTCGGGGAACCAGCGAGGGTACAGAACGCCGGCTCGCACCGCCTGGTCCAGAGCCTTCAGACGGTAGACGTGAAATAAGCCATCGTGCGAGTCAAAAAAGCCGACGCGCAGCAATGGAAGGAGGGCGGGGAGCGTCAGGAACGCGACCCACCAGCCGGTTGGGATGCGACCTAGCCTTTGTGCCAGAGAATCGATTCGTCGTTTCACGGAGGGATTATAGCATGGGCAGTGATGGAGGGCAAGTGCGAGATTGCCAGTGTGCGCCAAACCTGCTATACTTGGGGTCGGAGGCTAGCATGACCTTGATTCTGGGCATCGAAACTTCGTGCGACGAGACAGCAGCAGCGGTGGTGGAGGATGGCCGCATCATCCACAGCAACATTATCGCTTCGCAGGTAGACATCCACCGCCGCTACGGCGGGGTCTTTCCGGAAGTCGCGTCACGACAACACATCCTGAGCATCATGCCCGTGATCGAGGATGCGATCGTCGAGGCTGACGTCGAGTGGGACGACCTGGACGCAGTGGCCGTGACCTACGGGCCGGGACTGGCCGGCTCGCTGCTGGTGGGCGTCAATGCGGCCAAGGGACTGGCTTGGGGGCGCGGTTTGCCGCTCATTGGCGTCAATCACATCGAGGCTCATATCTATGGCAACTGGCTCATCGAGGCGCCCCCGCCCGAGTTCCCGGCGGTCTGCCTGGTGGCGTCTGGCGGGCACACCGAACTGATCCTGATGACAGACTATGGCCAGTATCGGCGACTGGGCGGCACCTTGGACGATGCCGCTGGCGAAGCCTTTGACAAAGTCGGCCGGCTGCTGGGGCTGAGCTATCCCGGTGGCCCGGCGATTCAGGAAGCGTCACGGGCCGGCACAGCGACGGCGTTCAAGCTGCCTCGCGCGTGGTTGCCGGGCACGTACGATTTCAGCTTCTCGGGGCTCAAGACGGCGATGCTGCGCGTTGTACAAAAGTATCGACCGGAGGTCGACGGCAGGCCGAGGACAAAGCCGCGGCCGGTCAGCTCCAAGACGCCGCCGGTGGTGCGCGCGCTGCCAGTGGCCAACTTGGCGGCCAGCTTCCAACTGGCTGTGGCAGACGTGTTAGCGGAAAAGACATGCCAAGCAGCAGAGGAATTCGAGGCCAACGTAGTGCTACTGGCAGGGGGAGTGGCCGCCAACGAGCTGCTGAGATCCGAGATATCAAAGCGCAGCCCGGCGCCCGTGCGCATTCCACCACCTAAACTGTGCACCGACAATGCAGCCATCGTCGCCAGCGCCGGGTTCTTTCGGTATCAGGCGGGTGAGCGAGCAGATTGGGACCTGGACGTGGTGCCCAGCTTGCGACTGACATAGCAATCCAGCATATAGCGTAGCTACGGCGTATCCTCCGGGTCTTGTTCGTGTTTATAGTGTAAACAAAGCATCGCATCGATCGTGCGCTGGAAAGGGGAACACATTGGATGTAGCGGAAGCAATGGTAGCCGTGGTGGCTGCTTATCTCATAGGCAGCTTCCCGGCCGGCTATCTGCTTGGCCGGCTATGGGGCGTGAATGTACTCGACTGGGGCAGCGGCAGAACGGGGGGAACCAACGTTCTCCGTTCGGCGGGACCGATACCAGCTCTGTTCACAGGCGCTTTGGACGTTGGCAAGGGGGCTCTGGCCATCTGGTTGGCCGGATGGCTGACAGGACAGCCGGCGGTGCAGGTCCTGGCTGGAGCAGCCGTCATTCTGGGCCACAATCACTCGATCTTTCTTCATTTTCGCGGTGGAGCCGGGGTTGGCACATCGTTGGGCGCTTTGGGCGCTATCTACTTGCCAGCGGCCGTCGGCCTTATCGTGCTGCTGCTACTCATCGTGGCTATCACCCGGTACGCTTCGCTTGGTTCGCTGACAGTGATCACCCTCATGCCGATTGCCTTGTTGGTGCTGGCGGTGATGGGCGCGCTGGCGTTGGCTTACGTTTCGTATGGACTGCTGGCTTGGGCTATTGTCGTCTATGCTCACCGCCCGAATATCGGCCGCTTACTGCGAGGCACCGAACGGCGCCTTGGCGAGAGCGGGCGTCCGCGCTGACAATGGACAACCCTGTTCGCGCACGCCACAGTTGTGACAAGACTGTCGCCGCTGCCTAATCACCTCCCTTCCTCATTCGTATGGGAAAGAATACATTGCTTGGCAAAGTAGCCATTATCACCGGCGCATCAAGCGGTATCGGGCGCGCGACCGCTCTGGCCCTGGCTCGCGAGGGAGCAGATGTAGCTCTGGCAGCCCGCCGTGTAGGCAAATTGCAGGCCGTGGCCCGCGAGGTCGAAGCGCTGGGACGGAACGCCTTGGTTGTGCCTACCGACGTGACTCAGCAGGAGCAGGTGGAGCGACTGGTGCACGAGACACTGGCTCGCTGGGATCAGGTGGACATTTTGGTAGCCAATGCCGGGGCTTATGTGCGCAGCCCCGCAACGGAACTGGCTGTTGCCGACATTCAACGCTCGATGGCCGTCAACTTTTACGGTGCAGTGTACGCGATTCTCGCTGTCTTGCCTTCGATGCTTGCGCAGGAGGGCGGGCACTTGGTTCTCGTCACTTCTCTGGACGGAAAAAAGGGTCTGCCTCTCGATGCGCCGTACGTGGCGGCAAAATTCGCACTAACTGGCCTTGGCGAAGTCCTGCGCCAAGAGTTGCGCCACGCCGGCATACACGTGACCACCGTCCTTCCCGGCCGGGTGGATACGCCTCTGATTGACACGCTTCGGGTCCCCTGGATCTCGGCCAAGATCCAGTCACGGACCGTGGCCCGTGCGATTGTGCGGGCCATTCATCGCCGCTCGCCCGAAGTGATTGTTCCCTTTCAAGCCAGAGCTTTGGTCTATCTCAATACGATCTCTCCCCGTCTGGGAGATTGGATTGTTCGTCTGTTCCATCTTGAGGGGTGGGAAACGGAGCCGAAGCGCAAAACGTAGGCGCGTGCGCGGATCCCCCACCCGAACGCGCTTTGTAGGAGGAAGTAGGTATGAGTGTAGTTGACCAAACAATGACGGTGGCCAAGCCCACGCATTCTTTTATGCACAAGATCCACGTGGCATTTGTGCCCGGTCCGATGACCTCTTTATTGAGGGAAATGACCGATGGCCTGTTGCGCCGCGCCCGCCGTCTGGGACATCAAGTCCAGGCAACGCCGGACGATCAGACCGACATGATCCTGACCACTGCCCCCTTCGGCGAGTCGGTGAGCTGGCGAGAATCGCTCCTTCTCTCCGGACGCCGGCGCTTTAACCTGGACCACACGCCCGACGTTTATACTATAGTTCATGCCCCCACTGCTAGATTTCAGGAACTATTGGACCATTTCCAGGCTGTGCTGCCAAAAGATCCACCTGATGCGTCAGACTATGATTTTCCGGGCTTGGCACAGCAGGCCTATCGCGTACTCTATGAACAGGGGTGTCGCGGGGGGGGCATCTTGGCTTTGGAACGTTTGGTGCAAGCCCAGTCAAAGAGCATCCGGGTCTTGCTAGTGGTCGGCGATGACACCCCCCAAACAGCGTACCACTTTGACCTGGTTGGTGCGCACCCCCGCAGCGAGGCAGCTGATGTGGATGCCTTCTACAATGACATTATCCTGCGGATGGTCACGACTATTTGCAGCAGCGAAGTGACCGAGCACCGAGTCGTCGGGGACTCCATTTCGTATTCCCTCTGGCAAAGCCTCGACACGCCAAGAGCCATGCGCACGGCGGCGCAAGAGCTGGGGAAGCGCAATTTCTTCACAAAGATGGTGCGCATAAATGATTTGGTGCACGTGCCAGCCGTAGGTGACGCTGTAGCAGAGCAATACAGCGAGGGCTGCTTTGCCACCTGGGACCCAACCTTGCAGGCCTTGATCGCCACAGTGACAGGCAGCGCCCGGCCTCTGAACAAGGACAACGTCACCGAGGACGACCTGGCCATCATCGTGGGCGTGCGGTCTGACGGCAAGGGAGCTCAGGTGCGCCATGTTGACGGGAAGGACAACGAACCACCCTCTTCCGAGTCACTGGAGATGATAGCCATGGACAGCAGATTGCCCACCGTCACGCTTGGCCCGGCTTGGGACCTGTCGTGCGAGGTCCCGGTGGTGCGTTCCAAGTTGCATGGCCATCGCGGCATCGCAGCCTATGACCCCGAACGGGTGGAGTTTGTGCCTCTGGATCAGCCCTATTATCACTATCTTGTCTCATGCGCTACGGATGCGCAGGCTCGCGGCATCGTCGAGGCTTTTGCCCGTTCCTCGGCTCTGCGCAACCCCAAAGATCCACGCCAGGTGGTCTTTGCCGTCCTCCCTGGACATGGCGCGGTTATCGTCGAAAAGTGGGTGGAGGGCAAGGCGCCGTTCCAGTGCATCTGGGAGTACATGGACGCTGGTTACCTGAAGGTGGACAATCGCATCCCGCAAGGTCCCATGGAGTACATCCCTGGTCCAGGGGACATCAGGGCGGTGAGCACGGACTGGAGCATCTAGGCCGCAAAGTCAGATCCGAGGTTTGACAAATCGACGGAAAACGATTAAGATTGAACTTGTACCCTCAGGGGGTATTCAGCATAAGGGGGTGCAGAGATGGGAACAGAAGAAATCACCAATCGTTTGAAGCGAGTTGAGGGTCAGATTCGGGGCCTTCAACGGATGGTCGAGGAGCGCCGGGACTGCGAAGCGATTCTAACCCAGTTGATGGCTGCTCGGGCGGCCCTGGATCGAGTGGGGGTGCTCGTCGCCGAGAATTTCGTGCGCGAGTGCCTGGCGACCTCTGACGGTGACCTGGCCCGGCAGCAGGTGGGCCGGGTGCTGGAGTTGGTCTTTTCACGGTTTTCTGTGCCCTTGGCGGAGCAAGGTGCTCCGGTTGTACCCGCAGTCAAGCCCATCGAGGAGGATGAGAGTTATGGCTAAACCAATCGAAGTGACCGACAAGACCTTTGAAGAGATCGTGATCAGGGCCGACAAACCCACTTTGGTGGACTTTTGGGCCGTGTGGTGCGGACCGTGCAAGATGATTGCACCGGTGCTTGAACAGATCGCGGAAGAGCAGGAAGAAGCGCTGCGAGTCGCCAAGCTTGACGTGGATCACAACAATGAGACGGCTGTGAAATACGGGGTGATGAGCATTCCTACCATGATCCTGTTCAAGGGCGGACAACCGGTGGAGCGGGTCGTAGGCTTTATGCACAAGGAGAAACTGTTGTCAAAGCTCAAGCGGCA
>JASFTJ010000134.1:0-6525 GCA_050053615.1 Anaerolineae bacterium
TCCGTCTTCTCCCTCTCAGCATCCGGCTGAAAGTGGGTCTGCGGGCGATGGCCACCGCGTTCTCTGGCACCAGCGACCAGATCAGCTATGTCGAAGAGGATGAAGATCATCATATCTATGTCATCGAACGCTGCCCTGTCTGTTGGGGGCGCCATGCTGAGAACCCGATCTGCCACGCAGCGATGGGCATCATCCAAGAAGCCCTCAACTGGGGCACAGGTGGAAGGAGCTTCAAGATCGCCGAGGTGACATGCATTGCCAAAGGTGACCCCTCGTGCAACTTTACCATCTCCAAGGAGCCGATTGAGTAGCTGCTCTGGCAGCACTCGAAAGGCCAAACATGATGCAGATCTGCTAGATCGCAAATCTGCATCATTTTGATTTTATAAGGGCTTTTCTACTTTCCAAGAGCGAACGCTGTGACTAGAAACCGCTGGGTTATTCTCTTGAGCCTTGCGCCGGTGCTTCTGGGTTGCTGCTGCATAGCGGCATCTGGACTTGCGGGCTTTTGGTTCTGGACCGTGAGGGAGCCCACCGTACACAGTTCCCTCCCAACATCCAAATCAACCCCCATCCCAAAAGTAGTGCAACGCCTGCCCACAGCTGCTGAACAAGAGACCGCTCACATGCTGGCCAACGCCACCATACCCAACCGAGATTTGCTGGACCTGGCCCAGAGATTGCAGGGTTTGCCACCAGGCCAGGAAGAACTCAGCCCGTTTGCCTCCCCTTCCTCACCTTACGAGTTGGGCGACTCGGAAGTTTTTTGGGTACACAATGTCAACACCAACTCCTACTACACCGCGACCGCCATCCTGCGCTACGAGACCCCTCACGCCTACTGGTGGATCGAAGGGGGCTACGAAATCCTAGACACAGACCTGGAAGCGTCGGCCCGCAATTTTGAGATTCGTATCTACCCGACAAATCGCAGGCTCTTTGGCAGTGAATGGAATCCCGGCGTGGATGGGGATCCTCACGTTTACATCTTTTTAGGCGACATCCCCGGCGTTGGTGGATATTTCTCCGGCCCCGATGAGTATCCGGTTCAGGTCCGACCCAAGTCTAACGAACACGAGATGTTCTACATTAACCTGGAAAACGCCCAACCAGGCAGCGACTACTTTGACGGCATCCTAGCCCATGAATTCCAGCACATGATCCACTGGGCGACAGACCAGGACGAAGATAGCTGGGTCAGCGAAGGTCTGTCGGAATTGGCGGCCTGGGTCAATGGCTTGGACGTGGGCGGCTCAGACTTGGCATTCAGCATGAAGCCTGACACCCAACTGACCACCTGGCCCGAGCTCGAAGACTCGGGTCCGCACTATGGCGCTAGCTATCTGTTCATGAGCTATTTCCTGGAGCAATACGGGGAGGAGGCCATCCGGCAACTGGTCGCAGAGCCGCGCAATGGCATCGCCGGCTTTAATGCGCTGTTGGCTGAGGTGGATCCTGAGCAACGCCGGTTCGACGACCTCTTTGCCAATTGGGTTGTGGCCAACTATGTGGATGAGGAAGGTCTGGCCAGTGTGCACCTTGGCTATGGTGAGCTACAGGTGAAACAGCCCCGCCACGCGGCCAAGCAAACTTCCTATCCGGTCCGCCAGGAGGCCACCGTCCACCAATACGCCGCCGATTACATCCTGTTGGAAGGCATGGGTGATGTGACTGTCGAATTCACCGGGAGCCTGATCGTGTCTCTGGTTGGCAACGAAACGCATAGCGGAGACTATCAGTGGTGGTCAAACCGGGGCGACGAAAGCGACGCGACCCTGACCCGCGCCTTCGACTTGACTGGCCTGGAGCAAGCCACACTGGAAGCGTGGATGTGGTACGACCTGGAAACCGACTACGATTACGCCTACGTAGAGGCCTCAACCGATGGCGGCGAGACGTGGGAGATTCTGACCAGCGAACACACAACAACCACCAACCCCAGCGGCAATAGCTACGGACCGGCCTTCACCGGCTTGAGCGGCGGGGGGGAGAAAGCACAGTGGATCCAGGAGCTCTTTGACCTCACGCCGTACACCGGACAACCGGTACTCCTCCGATTTGAGGTGATCACCGATGAGGCAATCAACCATCCTGGCTTGTGCCTGGACGATCTCTCGATCCCCGAACTGGGCTACACCGATGACATGGAAGGAGGCGATGCGGGCTGGCAAGCCCAAGGCTGGGTGCGGGTCAGCGACCACGTGCCCCAGAACTTTATGGTACAGCTGATCACCCTTGGGCCAGAGATCGGCATAGAGCAAATGGCCCTCGACGAGGGAATGCACGGAACGATAACCGTCGCCGGGCTAGGCCAAGAGGTAACTCGCGCTGTGCTGGTCGTCTCGGCGGTGACTCCCGTCACGACCGAATGGGCCTCGTATGTCTATCATATCACACAGAACTAGAGTTTTTCAGGGGTATCCTTACCCCTCCGTCTGAGCTACGGCTTCTACTGCTTGGGCAGCTTTGATGACCAAGTCCACCGCCACATCGCTCGGAATCTGGTCCGTGTTGATCACCAAATCATAGAGATTGGGGTCCAGCCAGTCCACGTTGTAAAAGCGCCGCATGTACCCGGCCCGCCGCTCATCGGCCCGCCGCACCCGGTGGGATGCCTCCCGCCATTTGACCTCTTCCCGTTTGATGATGTTGTAGACTCTTGTCTCGTACTTGGCGATGACTTGCACGTGGAGCACGCCCGGCCGCCCGCGGAGGATCATCTGACCACCCCGTCCCACAATCATGACCTTGCCCTGAGCAGCATGTTCCAGAATCACGTCGGTGACCAGATCCAGATAGTCGGCCGGAGGGGCATACTCCAAACCTCCGCCGCCCTCTAGCCGGGCGACAGCAGCTTCACGGCTCAGACCTTCGCGCCTCATCAGAGCCTCGGCCCGCCGCTCAAAGCTTTCCTGCTCCCGGAGTGACGCGCTGGCAACCGTGGGCAGCTTGGGTCGTGCACCCAGCAGGCGGAGCACGCGTGCCAGCCGACCAGCCCTGGCCTCTATGGCCTCTACCGCTTCCAAGGGCGCACCTGCTTCCCGCGCGACCGATTCGAGGATCTCGCGGTCCAGATACGCTAACCCCAACTCACGCGCCACTGCTAACGCGATATAGGAGCCCATGCTCCCCCGCTGCCGCGACATCGTGACGACTGGCATCATCGGCCTCCTTTCTCAGCACGCCAAGACCCACTACTTATTGCCAGTATAACACCCAGAAACACGAGTGTCAAGGGGTTTTCAACGCACACCTTCTTTAAAGCTGACGAACCGGGGAACCAATTTGAGGGTGAGCACGTCTTAGCATCAGTTATTCGTCAAGGTTTCAGACCCACCGTCCATATTGAGGAGGAGAGAACATGTCGAGCAAGACCAAGACTGCCATCGTGATTGCCCTCGCCGTCCTGCTGATTTGCACCACCTGCAGCCTAGTCGGCGGCATCATCTATGCCATCCGCCTGCCCCAGAACCTCAGCGAGCAGGACACGCTGATCCTCGGCCAGAGCCAACTCATCCCCGGCGCGCCGGGCGTGCTCCACGTCCAGGTCCAGCGCCACGACAGCGGCGAGCCCGTCGCCGGCGCCGACGTCAAGGTCTCGGTCGAGCCCCGCGACGGCGGGCGGGCTGTACTCCTCTACGAAGGCGAAACCAGCGACGACGGGCGCATCGCCGCCAGCTTTATGGTTCCCAAAGTGGACGACCCCGCGCAGACGATCGTCGTCGAGACCCGATCCAAGCTGGGCCGCGACACACTGGAGCAGCCAGTGACCGTCGAGCGCAGCTACAAGGTGCTGCTCACCACCGACAAACCGATCTACCAGCCCGGCCAGCAGATCCTCATCCGCGCCCTGGCCCTGGGCGCCTTCGATCAGATCCCCGCCGCCGACAGCGACATCGAGGTCATTGTGGCCGACGCCAAGGGCAACAAAGTCTTCCGCGAGACGACCACCACTTCGGACTATGGCGTGGCGTCATGGACTTTCCAACTGGCTGACGAGGTGAACCACGGCAACTACAAGATCACCGCCAACCTGGGCGACACCTCGTCGGAGAAAACCGTCGTCGTCAAGCCCTACGTCCTGCCCAAGTTCAAGGTCACAGCCACGACTGACGAAACCTACTACCGCCCCGGCGATCGCGTGACCGGCCAGGTGGAGGCCGCCTACTTTTTCGGCAAGGCCGTGGATGGCGGCGAGGTGCAGCTCAGCGGCTGGGTCTATGATGTGGAACGCCAACAGGTCCTCGACCTCAGCGGTCAGACCGACGCGGAGGGCAAGTTCGGCTTTGAATTCGACCTGCCCGAGTATTTCGTCGGCGGTGCAGAGAGCAACGTGACCGGCTTTATCCTGGAGGTGGCCGTCACCGACGGCGCGGCCCACACCGAACAGGTGAGTATCCGCGTGCCGGTGGCCCAGCAGGGCATCCTCATCGAAGCCGTGCCCGAGGCCGGCGAGTTCAAGCCCGGCCTGGAAAACATCCTCTACCTGCTGACCGCCTACCCCGACGGCGCCCCGGCCGAGTGCGAGCTGACCGTCGTCGTCAACGGGCGCGAGTACCAAGCCCAGACCGGCCCCTTTGGCCTGGGCGAACTGCGCTTCACGCCCAGCGAGGCCTATGCCGACCTTCAGCTCTCCGCCCGGGACGCCCTGGGCCACACAGGCGAAGCCTACGCCTACTTTGAGCCCCAGACCTGGAGCGGCAACCACGTGCTCCTGCGCCCCGACAAGGCTGCCTACCGCGTCGGCGAGACGATGACCCTGGAGATTCTAACCACCGAAAGCAGCGGTTCGATCTACCTGGACATCACCCGCGAGGGACAGACCCTGTCCACCCGCGCCCTCGACGTTGTGGACGGCCAAGCGGCGGCCTCTGTCGACCTGACCCCCGACCTCTATGGCACGCTGGCCCTGCATGCCTACCGGCCTCGGCTCTCGGGTGAAATCGTGCGCGACACTCGGTTGGTTGTCGTGGATGCGCCCACTGACCTGGCGCTCGCCATCCAGCTCGACCGGGACACCTACCTGCCCGGCGAGCAGGCCAACTTGCAAATCGACGTGAGCAGCCCGGACGGTGAAGGCGTCCAGTCGGCGCTGGGGCTGGCCGTTGTGGACGAGTCGGTCTTTGCCCTGCAAGAGCAAGACCCCGGCTTTGCCAAACTCTACTTCTTGTTGGAGCGGGAGCTGATGGAACCCAAGTTTGACCTCCACGGCCTCTCCTTCCCCGAGTTGCTGCGCGACGCTGAGGAAGCAGCTCTGCAGGATGCACAGAACGCCGCCGCCAAGGCCTCGCTGGCCGGCATCGGCGCGTCTCCCTTTGGTCTCAACGCCAACTCGCGGGACGTCAAGGCTCGCCAGGCGGAGGAGCGCCAGGCCCGCATCTTTCAAGCCATCAGCACAATCCTGCTGCCCTTCCTGCTATTGATCCCGCTGGGCATAGTCGGCGCCCTGGGGTACAGCCTGTGGCGCGACCGGGTGCTGGGCCGCTCGCTGGCCGTCGGTGTCGGCCTGCCTCTGGTCTTGCTCTGCTGGTTCACCGTCACGCTGTGGCTGATTCCGCTGCCGAACGCCCCGTGGGCCGACAATCCGTTGGACAAACTGGAATATCTCATCAGCGAACTTGGCCCGGCTCTGCTCTGCCTGGTCGGGCCGGCCATCCTGGGCGGACTGGTCGGCGGCGTGGGGCTGGCTGTGCGGGCCGTGCGCAAGCACGAGCTATCGCTGGGTCTGGCGCTTGTGCTCCTGGTGGCCTACGCGGTCATGCTGCCCATCTTTGTCATCGCCCTTATCATCGCCAATCCCTCCGAGCCGCCGGTGCTGGTCCTCATTGCCTTTGCCGTCACCTACCTGGCCCCGCCGCTGGTCTTTGGCGCGCGGGCGGTCGGTTATGGCTTCAAGAAGCAGGGCTGGGCGCTGGTCGCCGCTGGGTTCGTGGCCCTGCTGGCCTTTTTCCTGATCGTCGGGCCGGCCCTGGTTGTGCCCCTCGCCGAAAGACAAGCAAGTAACGTGGGGTTAGGCTTTGGCGGCGAACAGAACATCATCGTGGAAGAGGTCTTGGAAGCCGAGGCTCCCCGGGGCATGTTGCCTCAGCCCACGGCCGCGCCTTTGGCCCCCATGGAAAAGGCGGACACAGCCTCGGGCGCCGGATCTCAGCAACAAGATGCCCCGCTCCTGCGCCAGTTCTTTCCCGAGACGATGTACTGGAACCCCGAGGCTGTCACCGACGTCGACGGCGGCTGGCAGACCGACCTGGACCTGGCCCACACCATCACCACCTGGCGGCTGACCGCCCTCGCGTCGGCCCAGGACGGACGTCTGGGCTCGGCCACGGCGCCCATCCGCGTCTTCCAGGACTTTTTCGTGGACATTGACTTGCCCCTGGCCCTGACTCAGGGCGACGAGGTGTCCATGCCGGTGGCCGTCTACAACTATCTCGAGACCGGCCAGCGCGTCGAGTTGACCCTGGAAGAGCAAGAGTGGTTCGCCTTCCTGGGCGTGCCGGTGCAGGCCGTGGACTTGGCGCCCGG